>NZ_JACYXC010000035.1 GCF_016031615.1 Streptomyces pactum | reverse complement strand
GGCCGGGCGGGGAGGGGCCGCAGCGCCGCCCGGCCGGGTGTCGTTCAGCCGCGGGGGACGAGCCACCGTCGCATCGTCAGGGACAGCACGGTGAGCAGCGCCGCGGACAGGCACCAGCTGCCGGCCACGTCGAGCGGCCAGTGGTAGCCGCGGACCACCAGGCCGGTGCCCACGCCCGTGCTGAGGAGGGTGACCGTCACGCCCGCCACCACCGGTCCCCGGCGGGACGGTCGGTGGCCCCGCCGTCCGGAGGGGTCGGCGGCCCGTGCCCGGTGCGCCGCCAGGAGCAGCATGGCGGCCGCCCCGTACGCCACCGTGGCGGTCGCGGTGTGGCCGGACGGGTAGAAGCCGTCGGTGCCGGCGAGCGGGCCGGGCGGCGCGGGCCGGTCCAGCAGTGCCTTCACCGGGGCCACCAGGGCGGGCACCACCGCCAGGGCGAGCAGCGCGGACAGCGGCGGGAGCCACCACCGGGGGGTCACGCGACGCAGCCGCCGGGCCGTGTATGCGGCGGCCGCCCCGAGCACCGGGAGCGCCACCGCGGTGCCACCGAGGTCGGCGAGGAACTCCGCGAACGCGCCCGGCAGCAGACGGCCGCCGGCGGCCCGGCCGGCCCGCTCGTCCATCCCGCGCAGCGGGCCGTCGACGGCCACCTGCCAGGTCACCAGGGCGAACAGCAGGACAGCGGACGTCAGGACACAGAGCGTGAGGAGAGAGACCGGCGGCCCAGGAACAGGGGGGGTGGCTCCGGGGCCGCCGGGGCGACCGGCGGACCGCGCGCCCCGGGGGGTCTGGGGCGGGCGGCCGTCCGATCGGTGAGGAGATCCGGAGCCGGAGGCTCCAGTGGTGTGCGCAAGGGCACGGCCGGGACGGAGCTGGGGAAGCGCCGCCTCGGCGTCGCTCGCAGTCCCCCCTGCGAGCGGGGTGTTTCTCTCATCTGCAGAAACCGTACGGCACCCCGGGGCCGGGCCGACAGCCGGATCACCCGTCCGACATGGCCCCCGCACATCTTCTTCACGCCGTCGCCGCCGGGCCATGGTTCCGGTCA
>NZ_JACYXC010000034.1 GCF_016031615.1 Streptomyces pactum | reverse complement strand
CCGGCCGTGCTCCCCCCGCCGGTGCTGTGCGCTGCGTCAGTCATGCTCGTCCCCCTGTGTCGTCGGGCTCGGGCGCCTGCCCGCGGCTAGCGAGCCTAACCGGAGAGACGCGGCGCGCGGCGGAAAGGATCCGCCCCGCCGGCCGCCCGGCCGGGAGGCGCGGGCGGCCGGCGGGGCGGCGGGGGACGGACGGGGCGGACCGGTTCAGCCGATGGCCTGCCCGATCAGGTACACCGCGGGCGCGGCGGCGGTGAGCGGCAGCGCCACCCCGGCGGTCATGTGGACGAAGCGCGAGGGGTAGTCGTAGCTCGCCACCCGGAGGCCGATCAGCGCGCACGCGCCGGCCGCCAGGCCGAGCCCCGCCGCGTGCGTGGTGCCGGTGTCCGTCAGATGCCCGGCGCCGAGGCCGGCGCCCGCCGCGGCGAGCAGCGCGAGCACCATCGAGACCGCGGTCGGCAGCGGCACCGCCCGGGCGATCGCGGCGATCGCGACCGCCGCCGCACCGATCACCACCGCGTCCGAGGACTCCGCCACGGCGGCGAGGTGACCGGCCGCGACCACCGTGAGGGCGGCCGAGACCGTGGTGGCGGTGAGGCTGTACATCCGCTCGTCGGCCGAGCTGCGGTTGCGCAGCTGGAGGATGATGACGAGGAGCAGCCAGACGCCGATGGTGCCGATGATCACCGTCGGGGCGTGCTGCTCCTCGGTGGCGAGCAGCCCGGCGTCGGCGGCGAGCCCGCCCGCGAAGGCCAGCACGATGCCCTGCCGGGCCGGCCACATGCCGTTGAGCCGGAACCAGCCGGCCGCCGTGAGCGCCTGGAGCAGCACCAGCGCGGCCGCGGTGGCCGGACGGGGCAGTGTCGCGCTCGCCGCCAGCAGACCGGAGAGCGCCGCGGTCAGCAGGGCGGGCGTCATCCCCGGGTCGATGATCGGCGACCGCCCCTCGGCCCGGGCCCGCTGCGCCGCGGTGAGCGGTTTCGCGGGGGCGGCGGCCGGAGCCGTTCCGGCCTCCGGGCCGCCTTCCGCCCCGGCCCCCGCGGTGTCTTCCGCGCGGGCCTTCGGGGTGCC
>NZ_JACYXC010000033.1 GCF_016031615.1 Streptomyces pactum | reverse complement strand
GGGGGAAGCCCGGACGCCTCCGGGGAGCGGGACGGCGGGCGGGGGCCGCAGCGCCCCAGCGGCACGCGCCACCGCGGCGGGTCCGGACCGCGGCTCCGGAGCGCGACCGGGCAGAGCACCGGGGACGGGCGGCCGGGGCCGGCCGGCGGGGGCTGGGAGCGGAAGCTCGCCCACGGGCTGAACTTCCTGCGCCGCCGTCTCACCGGCGAGTACGAGGTGGACGAGTTCGGCTTCGACCGCGAGCTGACCGACCAGGTGCTGCTCTCGCTGCTCCGCCCGGTGTACGAGAAGTACTTCCGGGTCGAGGTGCGGGGCATCGAGAACATCCCGGCCGACGGCGGCGCGCTGGTGGTCGCCAACCACTCCGGGGTGCTCCCGCTGGACGGGCTGATGCTCCAGGTGGCGGTCCACGACCACCACCCGGCCCGGCGCCATCTGCGGCTGCTCGCCGCCGACCTGGTCTTCATGCTGCCGGTCGTCAACGAACTGGCTCGCAAGGCCGGACACACCCTGGCCTGCGCCGAGGACGCCCAGGCGCTGCTGGAGCGCGGCGAGGTGGTGGGCGTGATGCCGGAGGGCTTCAAGGGGCTGGGGAAGCCGTTCGCCCAGCGGTACAAGCTCCAGCGCTTCGGGCGCGGCGGCTTCGTCTCGACCGCGCTCCGCGCCGGGGTGCCGATCGTGCCGTGCTCCGTGGTCGGCGCGGAGGAGATCTACCCGATGATCGGGAACGCCCGTACGGTGGCCCGGCTGCTGGGCCTGCCGTACTTCCCGATCACGCCGACGTTCCCGCTGCTGGGCCCGCTCGGGGCGGTGCCGCTGCCGACCAAGTGGACCATCCAGTTCGGCGAGCCCATCCCGACCGACGGCTATTCGTCGGAGGCGGCGGACGACCCGATGCTGATGTTCAACCTGACCGACCAGGTGCGCGAGACCATCCAGCACACCCTGTACGAGCTGCTGGTGCAGCGCCGCTCGGTCTTCCTCTGACCGGCCGGGCCTCCACCCGCCCGCCGGTTTCCCACTGACGGCCGTTTCCCGCCGCGGGCCGGCTGCCCGCTGCCTCCGGCCGGCGGTTCCGTGG
>NZ_JACYXC010000032.1 GCF_016031615.1 Streptomyces pactum | reverse complement strand
GGGGCCGGGGGGCTGCCGACAGCCCCCGCGGCCTGGTGATGACCGTCTGGACGCTGGCCACGCTCCTGGTGCTCGGCTCGGCCGGGTTCGGGTACCTCTACTGGCGGCTCGACGGCAACCTCACCGGCATCGACATCGACGGCGCGCTGGGCCGGGACCGCCCCGACGACGTGGACAACGGCTCGATGGACATCCTCGTCCTCGGGTCCGACTCCCGCGCCGGGAAGAACCGCCGGTACGGCGACGACCAGGGCACCTCCCGCTCCGACACCGCGATGGTGGTCCACATCCACCGGGGCCACCGGCGCGCCAGCGTGGTCAGCATCCCGCGCGACACCCTGGTCCGGCGGCCGGACTGCACCCGGCGCGGCGGTCAGGACGGCGACGTCCGGGCGAGCGAGGCCGGCAAGGACGGCGGCGAGGTGCCCGGCGAGCGCCGGGCGATGTTCAACAGCGCCTACGAGGTCGGCGGCCCGGCCTGCGCGGTCAAGACCGTCGAATCGATGACCGGCATCCGGATGGACCACTACCTGGAGGTGGACTTCTCCGGCTTCCGCGACCTGGTGGACGAACTCGGCGGTGTGGAGCTGACCACCACCGAGCCGATACACGACCGCAAGAGCCACCTCGACCTGCCGCCCGGCCGCCACACCCTCGACGGGGAACAGGCGCTCGGCCTGGTCCGCACCCGGCACGGCGTGGGCGACGGCAGCGACCTGGGCCGGATCAAGCTCCAGCAGGCGTTCATCAGGGCGCTGATCGACCAGATCAAGGACATCGGCCTGTTCAGCAGCCCGAAGAAGCTGTACGACGTGGCCGACGCCTCCACCAAGGCCCTCACCACCGACTCCGACCTCGCCTCGGTGGACAAGCTGCTCGACCTCGCGCGCGGCCTGCGCGGCATCGGCTCCGACGACCTGCACATGGTGACGCTGCCGGTCGCCTACGACCCCGGCGACCCCAACCGCGTGCGCCCCATTGAGGCCAAGGCCGCCCAGGTGTGGCGGGCGCTGCGCGCCGACCGGCCGGTGCCCGCCTCCGCCACCCGGGGGTCGGCGGCCGACGACACCGAGGCGGACGGCGTG
>NZ_JACYXC010000031.1 GCF_016031615.1 Streptomyces pactum | reverse complement strand
CCCGGAGGCGGCCGGGGCCGAGATGGCGGCCGGGACCGGGGAGGCGGCCGGGGCCGGGGAAGGCGGTCCGGTGGGTCACTCCACGCCGATGATCAGCGGTACGCCGTGCTGCCCGCCCCGGTAGACCACGGTGTCCACGGCGAGGTACCTGCGCCGTACGTGCTCCTCCAGCTCCGTGGCCACCCCGTCGGCGACACCCGCGCCGAGCACCAGGGTGACCATCTCGCCGCCGGCCGCGAGCATCCGGTCCAGCACCGCCCGGGCGGCGGTGGGGACGTCGGGCCGGATCACGGCCACGTCGCCGTCGATCAGGCCGAGCACGTCGCCGGCCTGGCAGACCCCGGCCGTGGTCCACGACTCGTGCTCGGCCACGGCGAGTTCGGCGTGGCGGGTGGCGCCCGCCGCGGCCGTCATGGTGACCACGTCCTCGTCGAACCGGCGGCCCGGCTCGTGCACGGCGAGCGCGGCGATGCCCTGCACCGGGGACCGGGTGGGGATCAGGGCCACCCGGACGCCTTCGCCCCGGGCCTGCTCGGCGGCGGCCGCGGCGGTGTGCCGCAGGGCCGCGTCGTTGGGCAGCAGCACCACCTCGCGGGCGTGGGCGCGCCGCACCGCCTCCACCAGTTCGCCGCTGGCGGGCGGCTCCCCCGGGTCCGCGCCGACCACCGTGGCACCGGCCTCGGTGTACAGGGCGGCCAGGCCCTCGCCCGGCACCACCGCGACCACCGCGCGCGCCGCCGGCTCCGCCGGTGCCCGGCCCCCGGGGTGCGGCGCGGCGGTCCCGGCGCGGCCGGCGTCCGGCGCGCTGCCGAAGTGGGTGATGCGGATGCGGTACGGGCGGCCGGCCTGGATGCCGGCCTCCACCGCCGCGCCCGCGTCGTCCACGTGGACGTGCACGTTCCACAGCCCGTCGCCGCCGACCACCACCAGGCTGTCGCCGAGCGCGTCGAGCCGGTCGCGCAGCCGGGCGACGGCCGCGTCATCGGCCTCCAGCAGGTAGATCACCTCGAAGGCGGGACCGGACGCGGGCAGGGCCGGCGGCCGGCCGGGGGCCGGGTGGTCCCCGGCGCCGCAACCCGCCGCGGGCC
>NZ_JACYXC010000030.1 GCF_016031615.1 Streptomyces pactum | reverse complement strand
CGCCCCCTCCGTCGTCCTCCGTCGTCCTCCGTCCCGTCGTACACAAGGAGCTGACCGTCGTGCGTATCACTGTTTTCGGAGCCGCTGGGAGCGTGGGCAGCCGCGTGGTGGCCGAAGCCCTGTCCCGCGGCCACCAGGTGACCGCCGTGGTCCGCGACCCGTCCCGCTTCGCCGGCCTGCCGGAGGCCGCCGTGCCGCGGGCCGGTGACGCCTCCGACGCCGCGGCGGTGGCGCGGCTGAGCGCCGGTCAGGACGTGGTGGTGGGAGCCACCCGCCCGGCGCCCGGCCGGGAGAGCGAGCTGGCCGTGGTCGCCGGCGCGCTGCTGGCCGGGACCGCCGAGGCCGGGGCGCGGCTGCTGCTGGTCGGCGGCGCGGGCAGCCTGGTCGTCCCCGGCACCGGCGGGACCACCGTGATCGACGCCCCCGACTTCCCCGCCGACTGGCGGAGCATCGCACTGGCCTGCGGCGAGCAGTTCGCCGCCTGCCGTGCCGACACCCGGGCCGACTGGGCCTACCTGAGCCCGCCCGCCGTCCTGGAGCCGGGCGTGCGCACCGGGACGTACCGGCTGGGCGCCGACGAACTGGTGGTGGACGCCGACGGCAACTCCGCCATATCCATGGAGGACCTCGCGGTGGCGCTCATCGACGAGGCCGAGCGGCCCCGGCACCACCGGGTGCGGTTCACGGTCGGCTACTGAGCGGACGGCTGCTGAGCGGGCGGGGCGCCCGTCGCCGTGCGCCACGGGGTTCCCGTGGGGGCTGCCCCTCTTCGCCGGGCGCACCCGCCCGTCCGGGGTTCGGCCCGTCCGGGTGGCCGTTCCTCTCAGGCGCTGCTCTCCTCGGGGGCCCCTGGAGAGGTCCGGCCCGGCGTGAGGTTCTGCCCGCCCCGGCGGCAGCCGGGATCCGCTGCCGGTCCAACGGGGGAAACACCCGCCCCACCGATCCGATAAAGGTGCATTTCATACCTTTTTGGGGTCTCATGTGGGAACCGAGGACAGGACGGACCGCAAGCCCTGAAGGAGGCCCTCCATGCGCGGAGCCACGCCCACCGGTGCGGGCACCAGCCCGCCGGCGCCGGTACGGACGACCGCCGGTACCGGTGCGGGCGGTACCGGTACGGGCGGGGCCGGCGCGCGCCGG
>NZ_JACYXC010000029.1 GCF_016031615.1 Streptomyces pactum | reverse complement strand
GCCGTACGGGGTCGGTTCCGGGGGCACCGCTGCGGGCGGCCGGTCCCGCCGTCGTGCGGGTCCGGGTGCGCCCCTCCTGGCATCAGAGCACGGCCCCACCGGGGATGCGCCCCTGCGGGCGGGGCCGTCGCGGTGCGGCGGAAGGGGCCGTTCGTGGGCACCGGAGAGGGCCCGGCGGAACCGGGGCGGGAGGGCCGTTCGCCGGGCGCGGCTCGTCCGCGAGCGCCGGAAGGCCCGGCGGAACCGGGGCGAGCGCCGTTCCCCGGGCGAGGGCTGTTCGCCGGGCGGGGGCGCGGCCGTTCGTGTGTCGGATGCGGGCTGCCGGCGAGGTGGGGCCCGCGGCCGGCCGGGGGCACGGCGTGCGGTCGCCCGTCGGCGACTCGTACCGGTGGGCCGGGCGGGTCGGTCCGTGGGAGCGGGGCTCAGCCCGCGTCGGCGGCCCCGGCGGCGGGGGCTGCCTGGGCCGCGACGGGCTCGCCGGTGGCCGCGCCGGCGACGTCCTCGACCACGGCACGCGCCCGTGGCTCCGCCACCCCGGCGGCGACCAGCGTGGCGACGGCGGCCCGGGTGCCGTCGTCCTCCAGCGCGCCGTTGTTGACCGCTTCCAGGAGGGCCACCACCATCGCCTCCAGGCCGGCGCTCAGCGCCGCGGGCGGCAGGTGGGCGGGGAAGACACCGTCCCGCTGCCCCCGCGCCAGGATGGCCGTGACCTCGTCACGGGCCGGCCGGAGGATCTCGGCCACGCGTTCGGCGCCCAGGTCGTGCCGGGCCAGGGCCAGCAGCAGCCGGTAGCGGTCCCCGACCGGCCAGGTGGCCAGGGTGAGGTGCGCCAGGGCCCGCTCGGCGGGCTCCGCGGGCCGGGAACCGGCCGCCACCGCGCGCCGCAAGGTGTCCGACGCCTCCTCGGCGAGCGCCTCCAGCAGCGCCGCGCGGCCCGGGAAGTGGCCGAAGAGGGTGCGCCGCACGACGCCGGAGGCCCGGGCCAGCTCCTCCAGGGTGATGTCGGGGTTCCGGCCCAGCTCCCTGCGCGCGGTGGCCAGGATGCGGGCCCGGTTGGACCGCGCGTGGCTCCGCCGGGGCTCGCGGGCGGCGGACTCGGGCACGGACGACCTCGGTGGCTGGGAAGGGGCGGGCGGCGGCCTCATT
>NZ_JACYXC010000028.1 GCF_016031615.1 Streptomyces pactum | reverse complement strand
CCCGGCCGGGCGGACGGGCGGGCGGGTGCGCGGGTGGCTCAGCCGCCGTCCACGCGGCTGAGCCGGGCGGTGGGCAGGCCCCCGCTCTCGTCCTGGGAGGAGAACCCCAGCCGGCCGTCGTCCAGCCGGGTGAAGGTCACGGTGGCCTCCTCGCCGGTGCAGCCGACGTCCTTGGGGCGGTCCGGGTCCGACCGTTCGAAGCCGGTGATCCGTTCGGAGTTCGCCGAGGTCAGCTTGGCCTCGCTGTAGCAGGTCACGCCCACCGAGAGCACCTTCACGTCGTACCGGACGCGGATCACGTACTCACCGGGGATGCCGGGGCGGATGGTGGCCGTCATGGTGCCGGCGGGCACCCCGCCCCGCTGGGTGACGTCGCCCTTCCAGGTCCCCACGAAGGCCGGGGAGACGGAGGAGGAGGGCCGGGGCCGCTGCCCGCCGGAGCTCGCGGAGTCCTCCGGGTCCGGCTCGCCGCCGCCGGAGGGCGGCTCCGTCGCACTGTCGCCGGGGTCGGGCTTCCCCGTGGCGGGCGGCCGGTCGGTCTTCCCGTCGGCCTGCGGGGTGCCGCCCCCGCCGTGCGGGATCAGGTCGAACACGTACGCCCCGGCGCCCACCACGGCCAGCGCACCGGCCACCGAGAGCACCAGCGAACAGCTCAGCGCCCGTGGCCTGTTGCGTCGGCCCAGCGAGGCGGAGAGGGCTATCCGCCGGCCCGCCGCGCCCTCCGGTTCCCCCTCCGGCGGGGACGGCTCCGGCAGGGGCCCGGCGGGGCGGGCGCCGGCACCGTCCCGGGCGGCGGGAGTGCCCGGGGTGCCGGTGCCGCCCGGGCTTCCGCCGCCGGGGCCGCCCGAGCCGTTCTGGACGACCCCGCCCGGGGAGCCCGGAGTGCCCGTACCGCCGGAACCGCCCGGGGCGCCGGGGCCGCCGGGGCCGTGGACGCCCGGGGCGCCGCCGGCCGGCCACGGGGTGCCGCCGGTGGCGGGCCGGGACATGCCCTCGGTCTGCGTCCGCGGGTCACCGGATGCGGTCGGCCGCGGGTCGCCGGCGGCGGACGCGTGGGTACCGCCGGTGGCGGCTGCGGGCGGGCCGCCGGGCCGGCTGCCGGAGGTGTCGTACGCGGGGTCCGGCGGGCCGAAGGTGCCGAGGGCGGGGGCGAGGTCCGGATCGAGCGGCCGGGCGGTGCCGGGCGGCTGGGTGA
>NZ_JACYXC010000027.1 GCF_016031615.1 Streptomyces pactum | reverse complement strand
GCGCCCGGCCGTACACGGCGGGCGCCCCGGTCCGCCGGGCGACACGCGTGCCGGCCGCCTTCTCCGTCGGACGAGTGAGCGCCTTGATCCGATACGACCACATTTACGATGATTATCTGACGGACCGTGGCACGCTCCTGCTGTGTTCCCCCAGCCGGAGGTGAGTACATGTCAGGCCGCATCGCCCGGATCGTCTGCACGGCCTCGCTGGCCGCCGCCGCGCTGACGGCGCCCCCGCCGGCCGGCGCCGCGGCCGACCCGGTGGCCGACCGGCCGCCGGTGTCGGAACTGCTCACGCGGATGCGGACCCTCTACGTCCAGGCCGAGGAGGCCACCGAGGCGTACAACGCCACCGAGGAGAGACTGCGGGCCGAACGGAAGCGCAGCGGGCGGCTCGACCGGGAGCTGCGCCGCGCCCGCGGTGACCTCGCCGCCGGGCGGGCCACGGCCGGGCGGATCGCCCGTGAGCAGTACCGGGACACCGTGGGCCTGTCGGCCACCGTCCGGTCCGTGCTCAGCGGCGATCCGCGGCGCGTCTCCGACCGGCGGCACGAGCTGCGCCGGGCGGCCGACCGGCAGTCCCTCGCCGTGCTCCGGATGGAGCGGAGCGAGCGGCGGGCCGACCGGGCGGCCGGCCGGGCCCGTGCCTCGCTGGAGAAGCGGCGGGCGCTCACCGAGCGGCGGAAGAAGCAGCGGGACCGGGTCGCCGGCCGGCTGCGGGCGATCGAGCGGGCGCTGGCCTCGCTGAGCGAGGACGAGCTGCGCACGCTGCGGCAGCGGGAGCGGCGGCAGACCGCCACCGCCCAGCGGGCCCTGGTCTCCGCCGGAACGTTCCGGCGGGCCGGGCGCGCCCCGTCCCAGGCCGGTGACCGGGCCCTGCGCTACGCCCTCCAGCAGATCGGCAAGCCGTACGCGTGGGGGGCGGAGGGGCCGGACTCGTTCGACTGCTCCGGGCTGACCTCGCAGGCGTGGGCCCACGCCGGGCACCCCATCCCGCGCACCAGCCAGGAGCAGTGGCGGAAGCTGCCCCGGGTGCCGCTGGACCAGGTGCGCCCCGGTGACCTGGTGGTCTACTACCCCAAGGCGACCCATGTGGCGATCTACGCGGGGGACGGGATGGTGGTCCAGGCGCCCCGGCCGGGCAGCACCGTGAAGGTCTCGCCGCTCGCCTCCAACCCGCCGATCGGCGCGGTCCGGCCG
>NZ_JACYXC010000026.1 GCF_016031615.1 Streptomyces pactum | reverse complement strand
CGGATCGCGGTACGTCGGGGCGGGGCGTCGGGGAGACTGGAGCGGCCCGTTCGCGCACCGCTTTCGATCGCCTACCGGGAGGGCCCGTGCCCGACAAGCCCGCCACGCTGTTCGTGATGGAACCGGTCCATCTGCCGCGGCTCTTCCCCGACCCGCTGCTCGACCGGCTCGCCCGCTCCCTCCGGGTGGCCCGGGAGGCGGCGCCGCACCCGGTGGCCACCGGCGGTGTGCCCCCCGAGGACGCGGAGGTGCTGGTCACCGGGTGGGGCTGCACCCCGCTGACCGAGGAGGTGCTGGCCGGCCTCCCCCGGCTGCGCGCGGTCCTGCACGCGGCGGGGAGCGTCAAGGGGCATGTGACCGCGGCATGCTGGGACCGTGGCCTGCTGGTCTCCTCCGCGGCCGGCGCCAACGCCGTGCCGGTCGCCGAGTTCACCCTCGGGGCGATCCTGCTGTGTGGCAAGGACGCCCTGCGGATGCGGGCCCGTTACGCGGCGAGCCACCGCCTCCCGGACCCGGCCGAGACCGGGCGGCTGGGCAACCTGGGCCGCCGGGTGGGGATCGTGGGGGCCTCCCGGATCGGGCGGCGGGTGATCGAGCTGCTGCGCCCGTTCGATGTGGAGGTCGCGGTGTACGACCCGTATCTGCCGCGCCCGGAGGCCCGCGCGCTCGGCGTCCGTCCGCTGCCGCTGGACGAACTCGTCGCCACCAGCGAGGTGCTGAGCCTGCACGCCCCGCTGCTACCGGGCACCCGGCACCTGCTGGACGCCCGCCGGCTGGCGCTGCTGCCGGACGGCGCCGCGCTGGTGAACACCGCGCGGGGCGCGCTGGTGGACACCGCCGCGCTCACCCGGGAGCTGGTGTCGGGCCGGATCTCGGCGGTGCTGGACGTCACCGACCCCGAGCCGCTGCCCGCCGGCTCACCGCTCCACCACCTGCCGAACGTGCTGCTCACCCCGCACATCGCCGGTGCGCTCGGCAACGAGCTGCCCCGGCTGGGCCTGGCGGTCACCGAGGAGGCGGAGCGGCTTGCGGCCGGGATGCCGCTGCGCCACCAGGTGCTCCCCGGCGACCTGGACCGCATCGCCTGACCCCCGACGCCCGGCGCATACGTCCGGCGGAGCCCGATCCGGCGCCCGGGCCGGGCGGACCCCGTGCCGGCACCCCGCGGACCCCCGCGGACCCCGTTCCGGCACCCGTCGGCCCCGGCAGACCCCGTTCC
>NZ_JACYXC010000025.1 GCF_016031615.1 Streptomyces pactum | reverse complement strand
CGTCCCGGCTTTCCGCACCGGGACCGCGGGTGGTCCGCCGCCGACCCCGGTTTCCGCGCCCGGTCCCGGTCCCCGATATCCCGTGCCCGGTCCCCGGTTCGGTTGCCCGCGCCTGCGCCCGGCGCCCCGCCCGGGTCCACGGGGTACGGAGCCGCTGCCGGGGGCACCGGGGTGCGGAACCACGGCCGCAACCACAGCCGGGACCACAGCCGCAACCGCAACCGCAGCCGGGCCGTCACCGTGCGCGCGGACCGGTCGTCCGTGGCGGTTCCGTCATGCGCGGCCGGATCGGGGCAGGTGACCGCCCGCGCTGCAGGCCCGGGGCAGGCGCCGGCCCGCGCGGCGGCCCCGTGGTGTCCGGCGGGCCTTGGTCCCGCGGCAGGCCGCCATCCCGGGCCGCCATCTCGCGGCGGGCCGGCGGGTCATGCGGCGGGGCCGCCGCCCCGGTCGTCGCCGGTGCCGCCGCCGTGCCGGCCTCCGCCCCCGTGACCGCCGAAGGACCGGCGGGCGCGGTCGGCGCCCTTGTCGATGTGGCCGGAGTACTTCCCGCCGGTGCGCCGGTCGGCCTCCTCGGACATCCGGTCGATGCCCCGGCCGGTCTGGTCCGGGTGCTCCCGGGCGGTGCCGCTGACCTTGTTCATGAGGTTCTTCATGCTGTCCATCAGGCCCATGGGAATCACTCTTCTCGGCTCGGACGAACCCCCTTCACAGGGTTCGCCGCCGGAAGGGGCCCGGCGATGCGGGCTACTCCGAACGGGTGATGGTGGAGTGCGGCCGCACGGGCGCGCGCCCCGGCGCCCCGGGCTGCTGCCGCACGGGCCCCCGCGCCCCCGCGCCGTGCCCGGCCGGGGGCCGGCGGGACGGGCCCGGGGACTTCGCGGAAGATTCCGGCCCCGCCCGCGCCGGATGGGGTCAGGACGTCTTCGGGGCCGCCTGCTGGACCACCTCGAACGACCACAGCGTGGAGTCCGTCGCGGCGGGCCGGGGGCGTGCGGCGCCCTCACCGGAGCCCTGCGCACCGCCCTCACCACCGCCCTGCGCACCGGCGTTCCCGCCGCCCTGGTGCGCGGCCTTCATGGGCCCCTCCATCCAGGCCCGGAAGTCCTCCTCGCTGCGCCAGCGGGTGTACACCAGGTACTGGTCGGTGCCCTCCACCGGGCGCAGCAGCTCGAACCACTCGAAGCCGTCGGAGTTCTCCACCGCCCCGGCCCGGGAGGCGAAGCGCTGCTCCAGGACCTCCCGCTGCTCGGC
>NZ_JACYXC010000024.1 GCF_016031615.1 Streptomyces pactum | reverse complement strand
AGTGCCGGGGCACCGGCCGCGCCGACGCCCGGGGCGCGGCCGACAGCTGGGCCGCGCCGACGGTGGATCGCCCGGTGGGTCCGCGCCGGGGTACGGCCCCGCCCGGGTGCCCCCGCACGGGGCCACGGTCCCACGCCACCCGCCGTGTCCGGCCGCCTGTCCGTCGTGCTCGCGGCCGGCCCGGCTGCCCGGGCTTCCGGCGCTCCACCCCTGGCACCGGTCGGTGCTCCGGCGCGCGGCGTGCGGGCCGCCGGCGACAGGGACGGTGCCCGCTGGTGTCCGGGTACCGGCTGTCGCTGACCTCCGCGTCCGTGCGGCACGGAGGCGTTCGTCCCCGCCCTGGTGGCGGGCCCGCTCCGCTCCGCCGGGACGAGCCGCGCTCGCGCCGGTACGGCGCCGGGGCCGGCCCGCCTCCGGTACCGGACCCCCGAGCCGGTCCGCGCGGGGACGGGCGTACCGGGCCACCGGCGCGGCGGCGGTGTGCGCGGGGCAGCCCGGCAGGGCGAGGGCGAGGCAGGTGGCGAGGGCGGGCGGCGGAGTGGACGGGGCCGGCCCTTGACGCGCGGCCGCGACCGGTCAGAAGAGCGGCTCCGGCAGGACACCCTCCAGCGCGAGAAGGCTGCGCTTGGTCTCCAGGCCGCCCCCGAAGCCGCCTATGCCGCCGCCGCTCTCCACCACCCGGTGGCAGGGCACGACGACCGGCAGCGGGTTGGCACCCATGGCGGTGCCCACCGCGCGGGCCGCGCCCGGCTCGCCGACCCGGTCGGCCAGGTCCTGATACCCGACCACGGTGCCGTACGGCACGTGCTCGGCCAGCTCGCGCAGCACCTGCCGGTTGAATCCCGCGGTGAGCGACCAGTCCAGCGGCAGCGTGAAGGTCCGCAGGGTCCCGGAGAAGTACCCGGTCAGCTGGCGTATCGCCTCGTCCAGCACGTCCTGGCAGGCGTCGGTGGCGGGGGTGCCCAGCCGTCCGGTGAGCCGGGTGACGGCCCGTGCCGCCGTGCGCTCGTCGGCGTGGAAGCCCACCTGGGCCAGCCCCTGGCCGGTCGCGGCGAGCAGCAGCGGGCCGATGGGGGTGTCCAGCACCGCCCACGACCAGGGGCGCGCGCCCGGTCGCCGCGCCGGTTCGGCCGACTCCGTCGGCTCTGTGTTCGTCACGGTGCCCAGCGTAGGCGGGGGTACTGACAACGGACCCGCCGATGTCCGTCGGAGCCCGCTGATCCTTCGACTCGGGCACGCCGCCGGAGTGCCTCGATGCCTGCCGCGACCCGCAGCCCCCTCGT
>NZ_JACYXC010000023.1 GCF_016031615.1 Streptomyces pactum | reverse complement strand
GGGTCCGGAGGCCGCCCGCCACCCGGGGCCGGCGGAGCCCGCCGGGGCGTGCCGGTGGGGTGACCACCGGGTTCGGGCGGTGGCATCAAACCGTCGGCCGGGGGGAAGGTGGGCACATACGCCCCGGGTTTTCCGGGCGAGGACCTCGGCGCGAGGTGGTGTGGCTCATGGTGGACCGAGACCGGAACGACGACGAGACGGCACGAATAGACGCGGAACGGCGACGGCGCCGCGCCCAGTTCCTGCGTGAGCTCAACGAGGCGAAGGAACTGCGGGACCGGGTGCAGCCCCGGCGCGCCCGCAGCGCGCGGATGCGTCAGGCGATGCGCATGCGGACGTTTCGGTGGTAGTGGGCGACATCTCGTAGGAAGGCCCACGACGCAGCGCGGAAGACCTCTCGCGACGCCGTTGTTTCTGCCACGATTCCGAATTGGGCGGGGCGTTGTCCCGCCCGCCCCGGCACGCCTATGACCAGTGGGAGAGTCACGGTGTACTTCGCCGCACTGCTCGCGCGCACCGAAGACGGGTGGCAAGCGAGCGACACGGAGCTCGACGATGTGGAGTCCCTGACGGACCTGATCGACCTGGCCCGCTCGGCCTCGGTCGATGACGACACGGTGCTGGCCCTCATCGAGCAGGAGGACGCCTGGTTCGGTGTGGTCCGCCTGGACGGTGAGGACGATCCGCGGATCTACGTCTCGGACGCGGCCGCCGCGGCCCGCAGCTCGTACGGGGCCATGCTCACCGACGAGCTGCTCGGCCAGGACGGGAACCAGGGGGACGACCTCGACGCCCTGGACCTGGACGGCACCGAGGAAGGGGAACCCGACCCGGCCGACGACGACGAGGAGCCGTCGGGCGACCGGCGGGCCCGGCAGGGCCCGCTCGGTGACCTCGCGCTCCTCGCCGACCTGGGGGTCGACGAGAAGGAACTGCTGTCCCTGGACGGGGACGCGCTCAGCGCGATCGCCGACACCCTGGGCTGCACGGACGTCCTGGAGGCGGTGCGCTGACCCGACAGCCGCGAGGCGCGCACCCGGCGCGCGGAGCGCCTCGCTGAGCACACCGCGAGACACCCGGGCGGCGGGCGCGCGGGCCCCGGCGGGCGACCGCCGGCGTCCGTGCACCCGCCGCCGTTCCGTTCCGGTCCGGCCCTGGACGCACCCTCCGGGCCGGCCCGTGTCCGCCGGTCCGGCCCGTATCCGCCGACCGGGCCCGTACTCACCGGCCGGGCACGTACCCGCCGGCCCGGCCGTAGCGGCCGGCCCGGTGCCCGCCGGGCCGCCCGTAGCCGCCGCGCGCCTTCGGGGACGGGTTCCGCACCCGCCGCCGTC
>NZ_JACYXC010000022.1 GCF_016031615.1 Streptomyces pactum | reverse complement strand
TGGGAGGTCCGCGCCTGGTCACGCGTGAGTAAGGCCCCGACCTGCCGGCCCGGGGATGTCTCGGCGCGGGGCGTCTCGGCATCGGAAGAGCCGGCCTGCCGGCTCCGGGCCCGCGCCGGCTCCCCGGGGCGTCCGGCTGCCCCACTCCGGGTCCGGGGTCCGGGCACGGTGCCGGGGACAGCGGGGACCGTGTGCCATGCCGGGCGCTCCGGTAACCCGTGCCGCTCGCTCGCCGGCCCGGTAGGGCGAGCGGTTCGGGTCTCCTGGCCCACGCGGCTGCTCAGCCGGCCTGTGGCGAGCGGAGCAGTTCGGCGCGGCGGCGTACCGCCTCCAGGGCGCCGGGGCGGCGGCCGGGCACCTGGGTGCGCAGTTCGATGAGCAGCGGGGCGAGCGCGGCGGCCCGGTTCGGGTCGCGGATCTCCTGCCACTGGTGGTGAGCGCGGTCCACGGCCCCCTCCACGTCCGGGTGGCCGGGCGGCTGGCGGTTGCCCAGCCGGATGCGGGCGGCCGCCATCCACAGCTCACAGGCGCGGAGCGAGTCCCCGGCGAGCCGGAACAGGTCCGCCCGCACCTCCAGCCAGTGGATGGCCTCCGACGAACTGGGACCGTGGGCGCGCATCGCCTCCTGCTCCCACGCCGCCGCCATCGCCGCGGCCTCGCTGTGCCGTCCGGCCCGCGCGGCCTCCAGTATCGATGCGTGCGGATCGGACATCCGGCGGGCGGCCGGAGCGGGCGGCTCGGTGGGCTGCGGCGGGACCGACGGACGGGCGGGCACGGGCGCCGCCGGTGCGCCCTGCGAAGGCACCGTCGCGGCACCCGGTTCCCCGGGCTCTCCCTCCACCTCTCCCCGGCCCTCCCCGGGGGCGTGTCGGGGTGCGGGCACGGACGCCGGGGCCGGGGTCCGGTTCGAGGGCCCTGCCGGGGTTCGGGCCGAGGGTCGGGACGGGTCCTGCGGCTCGGCGGTGAGCGGGTCCCCGGTCGGCGCCGGCTCAGCGGTTCCGTCGGCCGGTGCCGGCTCGCCGTCTCCCTCGGCTTGTGCCGGCTCGGGCTTTTCGCCGGCCGCCGCCCGTTCGGGTGCCGTGCGGCCCGGAGGTTCGGCGGCACCGGCCTCGCGAGCGTCTCCGGTGACGGACCGTGCCCGTTGCGGGGCGTCGTCCGGCGCGGAGGGCCGCTCTGCGTCCTCCGCGGCTCCGGGACGCGGCCGTGCGGGGACCTCACCGGCCGGCGGCTGCTGGAGGGCGTCGCCGGCCCGGGGGCCATCGGCGGCGGGGTGACCGGTGGCAGGCACCGCGGTGGGGCGGTGGTCGGCGGCCGGGTCATTCGCCGGGGGACCGGCCGGTAGCTCCGCGGCGGGCCCGGACG
>NZ_JACYXC010000021.1 GCF_016031615.1 Streptomyces pactum | reverse complement strand
AGAAGGGCCGGGGGCTCGGAGGAACCGACGGCCCGGAAGAACCGGAGTCCCGGAAGGGCCGGTGGCGCGGGACCGGCCGCGCCCAGGGTGAGCGGCCGGATGACCGGCGGGGTACGCGGTGCCGCGGCGGCCGGGGCGACCGCCGCGGCCGGCCCGCCCCGGGGTCACTCCCCCGGCCAGTCCGGGGTGCGCTTCTCGTTGAAGGCGGCGACGCCCTCCGCCCGGTCCCCGGAGAAGGCGACCGTCCGCCAGGCCGCGTCCTCCACCTCCAGACCGGTCCGCAGGTCCAGGCCGTGGCCCAGGCGCAGCGCCCGCTTGGCGGCGCGCAGGCCCACCGGCGAGTTCGCCGCGATCCGGCCGGCCAGCTCCAGCGCCTCGGCCCGGTCCGCGCCCTCGGGCGCCAGCTGGTCCACCAGGCCCAGGGCGAGGGCCTCGTCGGCGCCCACCCGGCGGGCGGTGAAGATCAGCTCGGCGGCGCGGGCCGCGCCCACCCGGCGGGGCAGCAGCTGGGTCCCGCCGCCCCCGGGCAGCACGCCCACCGAGACCTCCGGCAGCCCCACCACGGCGGTCGGGTCCGCGACGATGATGTCGCAGGAGAGGGCCAGCTCGAAGCCGCCGCCGAGCGCGTAACCGTGCACCGCCGCGATGGTCGGCATCGGCAGTTCCAGGACCCCGGTGTACGCGGAGCGGGCCAGCGGGCGCTGCCGCAGCAGCTCGGCGTCGCTGAACGAGTTGCGCTCCTTCAGATCCGCGCCGACGCAGAAGGCCCGCTCGTGGGTGGAGGTGAGGACCACCGCGCGCGCCGAGGTGTCCCCGGCCAGCTCCGCACAGGCCGCGGCGATCGACCGGGCCATCTCGGAGGAGACCGCGTTCATCGCCTTGGGCCGGTCGAGTACCAGCTCGGCGACGTGCCCGTGCCGCCGTACGCCGACCCATTCGCCGAACCGCTGTTCCGTCATGCGCCCTCCCGGAGCCGGTGTTAACGATCGTTGACCGGATCATCGCAGGCGGGCCGGTACACCCGCCAGGGGTGCCGGTCACGACGGTGTACGGTCCCGCCCGCCGCGGGGCCAGACACCCCGCGCCGTCCGGCCCGCCCGCGTCGTACGTCGAAGGCGGCGGGGGGCAGCACGCCCGTGCGGACGGGCACACGACCGCGCGTCGTCGGCGGACGAGGACACCCGGCCCGGCCCACACCCGGGCCGCGCGGGCGTACGCGCCGCACGCACAGGCCGCGGCATCCCCCGCGGTCCCCTCGCACGCGTGCCCGGCGGCGTCCGCCGTACACCCGCATCCGGCCGGGGATCCGGCACCGGCCACCGGACGGACGCCGCCGCGCCCCGACGGTCCGGCGACCCGCTGGCACAAAAGGACGGGCGGACGGACGGTCGGGCCGACGGTGGACGA
>NZ_JACYXC010000020.1 GCF_016031615.1 Streptomyces pactum | reverse complement strand
CCGGCCCGGTCGTGACCAGGCCGCACCCGCCACCCGGGCCCGCCGGTCGTGTCCGGGCCGCCGTGCCCCGCGCGGCCCCGTGTCCACCGGCCCGGACCGGATCACCCGCCTCCGCTCCGCGCCCGCCCCGCCACCCGCGGGGAACCCGTGTCTTCCGTCTGGCGTTGTGCAGATCAGGAGGGTCCACTGGAAGGTGGATATTCCCCGAAAAAGAGGGTTCCCCCCGCCGCGTCATTTGGAGGGCGTACCGTGCACCGTCGGCACAACGGGCTCAAGACCGCCGTACTCCTCGGGGGACTGTCCGCACTCATCATCGTGATCGGCAGCCTCTTCGGCCGGGCCGGCCTGGTCATCGCGGTCCTGGTGGCCCTCGCCACCAACGCCTACGCCTACTGGAACAGCGACAAGCTGGCCCTGCGGGCGATGCGGGCCCGCCCGGTGAGCGAGTTCGAGGCGCCCGAGCTCTACCGCATGGTGCGGGAGCTCTCCACCGCCGCGCGGCAGCCGATGCCACGGCTGTACATCTCCCCGACCCCCGCGCCGAACGCCTTCGCCACCGGCCGCAACCCGCGGAACGCGGCCGTCTGCTGCACCGAGGGCATCCTCCGCATGCTCGACGAGCGGGAGCTGCGCGGCGTCCTCGGCCATGAGCTGAGCCACGTCTACAACCGGGACATCCTGATCTCGTCGGTCGCCGGCGCGCTCGCCTCCGTGGTGATGTTCCTCGTGAACTTCGCCTGGCTGATCCCCATAGGCCGCTCGGACGACGACGAGGGGCCCGGCCTCCTCGGCATGCTGCTCATCATGATCCTCGGCCCGCTCGCCGCCTCGCTGATCCAGCTCGCGGTCAGCCGCTCCCGGGAGTACGAGGCGGACGCGTCGGGCGCCCAGCTCACCGGTGATCCGCTCGCCCTCGCCAGCGCATTGCGCAAGCTGGAAGCGGGTACGAAGGCATTGCCCCTGCCCGCCGAGCCACGTCTGGAGACGGCCGGACACATGATGATCGCCAACCCCTTCCGGCCCGGCGCCGGCATGGCCAAGCTCTTCTCCACCCACCCGCCGATGAGCGAACGGATCTCCCGCCTGGAGGAGATGGCGGGTCCGCGATGAAGACCCTCCTCAACCTGATCTGGCTGGTGTTCTCGGGCTTCTGGCTGGCCTGCGGCTACGTCCTCGCCGGCCTGCTGCTCTGTGTCACGGTCATCGGCATCCCGTTCGGGATCGCGTCCTTCCGCATCGCCGGTTTCGCCCTGTGGCCCTTCGGCCGCACCGCGGTGCCCCGCCGGGACGCGGGCGCGGCGTCCTGCGTGGGCAACGTCCTCTGGCTGGTGCTGGCGGGCTGGTGGCTGGCGCTCAGCCACGTGATCACCGGTCTGCTGCTGTGCGTCACGATCATCGGCATCCCGCTGGGACTGGCGAACTTCAAGCTGATCCCGGTCTCGCTGACCCCGCTGGGCCACGAGATCGTCCGCACCGACGCGCCGTTCGGCCGGCGCG
>NZ_JACYXC010000019.1 GCF_016031615.1 Streptomyces pactum | reverse complement strand
CCGCGTGACGGCGGTGCCGGAGCCCGTCCCGCTCCCGGCCCGTGCCACGCCGTACCCGGCCACCGGCCGCCGGCGGGAGCGCCCGTCTCCCCAGGAGTCCCGCCATGTCCTCGAACGACCGTCCCTCGCCGGCCGACCGCTCTCCCGGCACCGCCCCCGACCACCACGACGCGGGCACGAGCGGGCGACCGCTGTCCCGGCGCGGCTTCGGCCAGCTGGCCGCGGTCTCCGCCGGTGCCGGCCTGGCCGCCACCGCGGCCACCGGGCTCGCCGCCGCCGAAGCCGCCGCCGACGGCCGCGGGGCCGTCCGCGAGCGGCCGTTCCGGGCGGCCACCCACCGCCGTTCGCCCCGGCCCAACATCCTCTTCATCCTCGCCGACGACCTCGGCTGGGCCGACCTGTCCTCGTACGGCTCCCCGCACATCCACACCCCCCACCTGGACCGGCTCGCCCGCCAGGGGGTGCGCTTCACCCACGCCTACGCGGGCTCCTCGACCTGCTCCCCCACCCGGTTCAGCCTCTACACCGGGCGCTTCCCCGGCCGCACCCCCGGCGGCCTCCACGAGCCGATCCCCGGCGGGTCCGACGCCGGGCTGCCGCCGAACCACCCCACCCTGGCCTCGCTGCTGCGCGGCGCCGGGTACGCGACCGCGCTGATCGGCAAGTGGCACTGCGGCTACCTGCCCGACCACAGCCCCACCAAGTCCGGCTGGGAGACGTTCTTCGGCAACTTCGGCGGGGCCCTGGAGTACTACTCCAAGCTCGGCCTGACCGGCGAGTACGACCTCTACGAGGGCGAGGTCAGCCACCAGGACCTGCGCTACTACACGAGGATCATCACCGAGCGGGCCGCCGAGTACATCGGCCGCGACCACCGAAAGCCGTGGCTGCTCAACCTGAACTTCACCACCCCGCACTGGCCGTGGATAGCCGAGGGCGACACCGCGGAGAGCGCACGGGTGACCGCGCGCATCAAGGCGGGGCAGCGGGGCGCGCTCAACCACCGCGACGGCGGCTCGCTGGAGAAGTACCGCGAGCTGGTCGAGGACCTCGACCGCTCCGTCGGCGAGGTGCTGGCCGCGCTCCGCCGCTCCGGCCAGGAGGAGAACACCCTGGTCGTCTTCGCCAGCGACAACGGCGGTGAGCGGTTCTCGTACCAGTGGCCGCTGTCCGGCGAGAAGTTCACGCTGCTGGAGGGCGGCATCCGGGTGCCCACCATCGTGCGCTGGCCGGCCCGCATCGACGGCGGCGCGCAGGTCTCCCACGAGCCGGTCTACACCCCCGACTGGACCGCGACCCTGCTGGAGGTGGGCGGCGCCCGACCGGACCGGGCCCACCCGCTGGACGGCACCAGCCTCGCCGGATACCTGCTGCGCGGCGAGGAGCTGCCCGAGCGGGACCTGTTCTGGCGGGTGCGCGGGGAGCGGGCGCTGCGCCGCGGCGCCTGGAAGTACCACCGGGACGCGCAGGGCCGGGACCACCTGTTCAACATCCCGGACGACCCGCGGGAGCAGGCCGACCGCGCGGCGCTGGAGCCGGAGCGGCTCGCCTCGCTCCGGACCGCGTGGGAGCGCACCGCCGCCACCCTGCTGCCCTATCCCGCGGCCGGGGGCT
>NZ_JACYXC010000018.1 GCF_016031615.1 Streptomyces pactum | reverse complement strand
CGGGCCCGCCGCCGGCTCAGTCCAGTGCCTCCCGGCCGGACGCGCCGCGCTCCGTGCCGTCCCGGCCGGCCGCGCCGCCGGCGTCCGAGGCGGTGTCCGGGTCGGCGGTGGTGCCGGCACCGCCGCCGGTGGCCGGGAGGGCCGTGCCGGGGCCGCCGCCGCGGACGTCGCGGCCATCAGCTCGGAGTACGCCCGCGCCCGCCACCAGTCCCAGGGCCAGCACGGTGACCAGGCCGAACGACACCGTCAGCGAGGTGGCGTCGGCGAGCGAGCCGATGGCCGCCGGGGCGATCAGGCCCGAGGTGTAGGTGATGGTGGCCACGCCCGCGATCGCCTGGCTCGGGGCCGGGCCGCTGCGGCCGGCGGCGGCGAACGCCAGCGGCACCACCACCGCGATCCCCAGGCCGATCAGCCCGAACCCGCCGACCGCGAAGCCGGCCGACGGGGCGGTGACCACCAGGATGCCGCCGACCGTGGCGAGCACCCCGCCGGAGCGGACCGTGCGCACCGGGCCCAGCCGCGCGACGGCCGCGTCGCCGAGCAGCCGGGCGACGGCCATGGTGCAGGCGAAGGCGGTGGTGCAGGCCGCCGCCACACCTGGCGAGGAGTCCAGCACGTCCCGCAGGTACACCGCCGACCAGTCCAGGCTCGCCCCCTCGGCGAACACCGCGCAGAAGCCCACCGCGCCGATCGCCAGCGCGGAGCGCGGCGGGAGCGCGAACCGCGGCGGCGGCTCCTCGTCCGGCGCACCCGCCCGGCCCGCCGCACCGTCCGCACCGGCGTCGCGCGGATCGAGCACCCACCGGCAGGCCACCACGCCCAGCACGGTCAGCACCGCGGCGGTCACCGTCAGGTGCAGCCGGGCGTCGGAGCCGGCGTGCGCGGCGACCGTGCCCGCCGCCGACCCCACCAGGGCGCCCACGCTCCACATGCCGTGCAGCCCGGACATCACCGGCCGCCCCAGCCGGTCCTCGATCTCCACGCCCAGCGCGTTCATCGCCACGTCCGACATGCCCGCGGTCGCGCCGTAGACGAACAGCGCACCGCACAGCCACACCAGGCCGGGCGCGAACGGGGGCAGGACGAGCGACAGGCACCACAGCGCCAGCAGCCCGCGCAGCGCCACCCGGGCCCCGAACCGGTGGCTGATCCGCCCGGCCAGCGGCATCGCCACCGAGGCGCCGATGGCCGGGAAGGCGAGGGCCAGCCCCAGCTGGCCGGCGCTGACGTCCAGCCGTTCGGAGATCCACGGGATACGGGTGGCGAAGCTGCCGGTGACCGCACCGTGGACGGCGAACACCGCGGCCACCGCGATCCGCGCCCGCCGGACCGCCGCCATCCCCGGCGTCCCGGCGCCGTCCTGCCTGCTCGCCATGTACTCGTCGCCCTCCCGCACGCGCGTGCCGCGTCAACCCACCGGACGCTACGCCACCGGACGCCCGCGGGAAACCGGAAAAGGCCGCCCCCACGGCACCCTGCCTGCCGCCCCCACGGCACCGTGCTCGCCGCCCCACCGGCATCGGCACCGGGCCCGGCGCCCCGGCCGCGCGTGCCGCCGCCCCGCGACACCTCCGGGCTTGGTGCCCGGCCACTTTTTCCAGGCGCACGACCGGGGTGCCGCCCACTGCCCAGGGCACCACCGGCCGCG
>NZ_JACYXC010000017.1 GCF_016031615.1 Streptomyces pactum | reverse complement strand
GGCCCTCCGTCCGGCCCAGGGCTCGCCCCCGGCGGCGCCGTTCATCCGCCGCCGCCCCGCCGATCAGCGAGGACAATGAATCCGTGCGGTATCTGATACTCGGCGCCACCGAGGCGCGTGACAGCCATGGACAGCCGCTGCCGCTCGGCGCCGGTGCCCGGCTCCGCGCGCTGCTGACCGCCCTCGCCCTGCGCGCCGCGCGAGCCCTGCCGGTGCCGGTGGACGTACTCATCGGTGAGGTGTGGGCGGACGACCCGCCGCAGGACCCGCCGGCCGCCCTGCAGGCACTGGTCGGCCGGCTCCGCCGGGTGGTCGGCAGGGCCGCGGTGGA
Source organism: Streptomyces pactum (assembly GCF_016031615.1). Taxonomy (GTDB): domain Bacteria; phylum Actinomycetota; class Actinomycetes; order Streptomycetales; family Streptomycetaceae; genus Streptomyces; species Streptomyces pactus. The sequence continues at coordinate 1,330 of NZ_JACYXC010000017.1, read as the reverse complement.
CTCCGGCCCCGGCGGTTACCGACTGGTCACCCCGGCCGACGAGGTCGATCTGTTCCGCTTCGAGCGGCTGGTGGGCGAGGGCAGCCGGGCGCTCGACAGCGGTGACGCGGAGACCGCCGCCGGTACGCTCCGGGCCGCGCTCGCCCTGTGGCGCGGCCCCGCGTTCGCCGACCTGCCGGACCGCGAGTCCGCCGCCGCCCGCCCCGAGGCCCTCCGGACCACCGCCCTGTACCGGCGCATCGAGGCCGACCTGGCGCTGGGCCGGGCGGTGGAGGTGGTCCCGGAGCTTCGCGAACTCGTCGCCGGCGACCCGCTGCACGAGCCGTTCCAGGCTCAGCTGATCCGCGCGTTGAGCGCCGCGGGACGGCCGGCCGACGCCCTCACGGCGTACGAGGACGCGCGCCGGGCCATCGCCGACCGGCTGGGCAGCCGGCCCGGCACCGAACTCGCCGGGCTGCACGCCCGTTTGCTGCGCGGTGACCGGCCGGCCGACGCCCGGCGGGGCGCCGCCGACGGGCGGAACGGGACCGGCACGCCGTACGGGCCGCCGTGGGGTGCCCTCGACGTTCCGCCCGCACCCGGTCCCGCACCCGGTCCCGCATCCGGCGTGACGGCGGACGGCGGCTCGCCGACCCGGGAGCTCCGCGCACCCGGGATCCCGGCGGTGGGTGACCGGCCGCCGCACGACGCCCCGAACGCCGGCAGCGCACCGGTGTCCGCCCCGGCGCCGGGGCGGACACCGGTGCGCTGCCGGCGGACGGCGGGCCGGACCACGGTGCCGGGTCCGGGCACGGCGCGGGGCCCGGGCACGGTGGTGGCCCGGAGCACGGCGACCGGCCCGGGCTCGGTGGTGGGCCGGGGGATGACGGGCCGGCGGTGAGCCCGCCCCGTACGGCCGGGGCCGGCACGGCCGGACCTCATTCCGCTGCAGCTCGTGCCGCCGGGCCTCCGGCGGCGGAGACACCGGCCGCTCCCGCGCCGACCGGCGATGAGCCGCGCCAGCACGAGCCGCGGCCGCACGAGCCGTGGCAGGGTGAGCCGCGGACGGATGAGCCCCGGACCGGTGTGCCGGCGGGCGGTGTGCCGGCGAACGGTATGCCGTTGAGCGGCGCGACGTCGAACGGCACGCCGCCGAACGGCGTGACGTCGAACGGCGCGCCGCCGGGGGACTCGACGGGGACGCCACCGGCGGGGACTCACCCGGCGAGGACGGACGAGCCGGCGTCTCCGGGCCGCCCGGGCGGGTCACTGCCTCCGTCCGGGCCGGGTGCCTCGCCTCCGTCCGGGCCGGGTGCCTCGCCTCCGTCCGGGCCGGGTGCCTCGCCTTCGT
>NZ_JACYXC010000016.1 GCF_016031615.1 Streptomyces pactum | reverse complement strand
CGGGCGGCAAGGGCGCGTCCGCCGCCCCTGCCACGTCCGCCGCCCTCGCCGCGTCCGCGGTCCGGCCGGAAGAACCGGAACCCCCGCATCGCCACGGGGTCCGGTGAGAGCATGTACGCCGTCGGGCGGCCGGACCGGTATCCCCCTTCCCCCCGGCGCGTCCGGCGCACCCGTCGTTCCCTACGGCACACCCGTCGTTCCCCCACGGAGGACCCCCATGGCAGTGACCCTGGCGGATGTCGCGGCCCGCGCCCAGGTCTCGGCGGCCACCGTCTCCCGGGTGCTGAACGGCAACTATCCGGTGGCGGAGGCCACCCGGGCCCGGGTGCTGCGCGCGGTGGACGAACTGGAGTACGTGGTCAACGGCCCGGCAAGCGCTCTCGCCGCCGCCACCTCCGATCTGGTGGGGGTACTCGTCCACGACATCGCGGACCCGTTCTTCGGGGTCCTGGCCGGAGCGGTCCAGGCCGAGATGGGACGCGGCGGCGAACCGGGGCGTGGCGGCGAGAAACTGGCGGTCATCTGCAGCACCGGTGGGGCCCCGGCCCGCGAACTCACCTACCTGACCCTCCTCCAGCGCCAGCGCGCCGCCGCCGTGATCATCACCGGCGGGGCGGTGGAGGACCCGTCGCACGCCGCCGCGGTGGCCGCCCGGGTCTCCCGGCTCACCGCTGCCGGCACCCGTGTGGTGCTGTGCGGACGTCCCCCCGTCCCGGACGCGGTGACCCTCACCTTCGACAACCGGGGCGGCGCGCGGCGGCTGACGGAACATCTGCTGACGCTGGGTCATCGGCGCATCGGCTACATCGCCGGCCCGGCCGACCGCACCACCACCCGGCACCGGCTGGAGGGACACCGGGCCGCGCTCGCCGCCCATGGCGTGGGCGGCCACGGCATTCCGGCAGCGCGGGTGGCCCCGGTGGCTGCGGACGGCCGGACGGACGACACGGACCACACGGACGGCACGGGCGGCGGGACCGGGGGCGACCGAGGCCCCGAGGGGTTCCGGGGCGACGGCGGACGCGACCGAGGGGACCGTGCCGCCGAGGACGTCCGCGGCCCCGGGACACGCAACGGCGGGAACGACCGCAACGGCGGGGACGACCGCGACCGCCGGGGCCGGAACGCCCCCGGTGACGGGGAGAGCCGGTGCGACGGGTGCGACCGGGCCGCCGCCCACCCGGCCGCCTCCCGATCCGGCGGGCCGGGCGTACCGGAGGCGGACCGGCTGACCATATTCGGCCCGTACGAGCGGTGCGCCGGCTACGACGCCACCATGGAGCTGCTCCGCCGCGACCCCGGGATCACCGCCGTGATGGCCGCCAACGACACCGTCGCGCTGGGCGTCTGCGCCGCCCTGCGCGACCAGGGCCTGCGCATCCCCCAGGACGTATCGGTGGTGGGCTTCGACGACCTGCCGTTCAGCGCCGACGCGGTACCGGCGCTGACCACCGTCCGGCTGCCGCTGTACGAGGCCGGGGCCCGCGCCGGACGACTGGCGCTGGGCCGGGAACCGCTGCCGCCCGGCGGGGTGGCGATGATCCGGGCGGAGCTGATGGTGCGCGCCTCGGCCGCCCCGGCGCCCGGAACGGTCCGGCACCGGGAACATGCCTGCGCCCGGAACGGTCCGGCACCCGGACCGTTCCGCTGCCCAGGACGGTCCGGCACCCGGAACGTGCGG
>NZ_JACYXC010000015.1 GCF_016031615.1 Streptomyces pactum | reverse complement strand
GGATCGGTGCCGATCGGTCCGGGCGGGAGCAGGAGCGGTGCGGGTGGCGGTGGGCGCCGTGCGGCACCCGGCCGGCCCGTAGCGGCCGTCCCCGACCGGACGTGACCCGCGTGACCCGCGGGGGCTGCCGGTACGGGTGTGACCCGTGCGCCCCGCAAGGGTGCCCGAGGGGTGTCCGCCGTGGGGCACGTCCCCGCGGTGCTGTACGGGCGTACGGGCCGCCCTACACGTACTCGGTGGGCAGGACCGGCTCGCCGCGCGACAGCTGGGTCGCGGAGAGCGGCAGTCCGGCCCGGGCGGCCCGGTGGCGGTCGCGGGCGGCGTCCAGCGGTTCGCGGCCGACGATCTCCCCGTTCCGCACCAGCGGCACCTGGATCAGGCGGTCCCGCAGCTCGTCCGGGATCTCGCCGGAGCCGACCACCTCGGCCTCGGCCACCCCGTCCGCGTCCAGCCGCCGGGCCGCCCACTTGCGGCCGCCGACCGACGTCTTGCCGCCCATCGACCGCTTCGACACCGCCCGCAGCGGCGCCGTGGCGTCCGGGCCGGCGGCGCTGTCCGCGCGGGCCACCAGCTTGTAGACCATGGAGCAGGTCGGGTGCCCGCTGCCGGTGACCAGCTGGGTGCCCACCCCGTACGCGTCCACCGGCGCCGCGGCCAGCGAGGCGATGGCGTACTCGTCGAGGTCGCTGGTCACCACGATCTTGGTGTCCCGGGCGCCCAGCTCGTCCAGCTGCTGCCGGACCCGGTGGGCGAGGAGGAGCAGGTCGCCGGAGTCGATCCGGACCGCGCCCAGCCCGGTGCCGGCCACCTCCACCGCGGTGCGCACCGCCTCGGCCACGTCATAGGTGTCCACCAGCAGGGTGGTGCCGCTGCCGAGGGTCTCCACCTGCGCGGTGAAGGCGTCGCGCTCGCTGTCGTGGAGCAGGGTGAAGGCGTGGGCGCTGGTGCCCACGGTGGGGATGTTGTAGCGGAACCCGGCCGCCAGGTCGGAGGTGGTGGCGAAGCCGCCCACGTACGCGGCGCGGGCCGCGGCGACGGCCGCCAGCTCATGGGTGCGCCGGGCACCCATCTCGATCAGCGGCCGGTCCCCGGCGGCGACGGCCATCCGGGAGGCCGCCGCGGCGACCGCGGAGTCGTGGTTGAGGATCGACAGCACCACCGTCTCCAGCAGCACGCAGTCGGCGAAGGAGCCCTCCACCCGCATGATCGGGGAGCCGGGGAAGTAGACCTCGCCCTCCGGGTAGCCCCAGATGTCGCCGCGGAAGCGGTAGCGGGCCAGCCGGTGCAGCGTCGGCTCGTCCACGATCCGCTGGTCGGCGAGGAAGTCCAGCACCCCGCTGTCGAAGCGGAAGTTCTCCACCGCGTCCAGCACCCGGCCGGTGCCGGCGACCACGCCGTAGCGGCGGCCCTCCGGCAGCCGGCGGGTGAAGACCTCGAAGACGCAGGCCCGGTCCGCGGTGCCGGCCCGCAGTGCCGCCTGCAGCATGGTCAGTTCGTAACGGTCGGTGAAGAGCGCCGTCGAGGGCACGCCCACCTTCCCCCAGCCGCCGGCCGGGGGCTCGCCGTCCGTCCGGGCGCTGCCGCCCGGACCCTGCCCGCGGGTGCCACCGGTGCGCCCTTCCGCTCCGGACAGCCCCATGTCCGCTGTGTTCATGGACATGATGCTAGCAGCATTCTCGTCAAGTTGACGATTT
>NZ_JACYXC010000014.1 GCF_016031615.1 Streptomyces pactum | reverse complement strand
GTCCGCCCGGCCGGAGCGGACCGCCGGGCCGGCCGACCTTGAGGAGAACCGTGCCAGAGCTGCCCGAGGTAGAGGTCGTCCGCCGCGGACTGCGGCGCTGGGTGAGCGGGCGGACCGTCGCCTTTGTGGAGGTGCTCCACCCGCGCGCGGTCCGCCGCCACCCCGCCGGCGCCGCCGACTTCGCGGCCCGGCTCACCGGCCACCGCATCGGCGAGGCGCGCCGCCGCGGCAAGTACCTGTGGCTCCCGGTCGAGGGTGCCGACCTCGCCGTCCTCGCCCACCTGGGGATGAGCGGCCAACTGCTGGTGCAGCCGCAGGACATGCCCGACGAGAAGCACCTGCGCATCCGCATCGGGTTCACCGACTCACCGGGACCGGCGGCGCTGGGCGAGGCGGCCGGCACCGAGCTGCGCTTCGTCGACCAGCGCACCTTCGGCGGACTCTCCCTGCACGGCACGGTCCCCGGCGCCGAGGACGGCCTGCCGGACGTCATCGCGCACATCGCGCGGGACCCGCTCGACCCCGCCTTCGACGACGCCGCCTTCCACGACGCGCTGCGCCGCCGCCGTACCACCGTCAAACGCGCGCTGCTGGACCAGTCGCTGATCAGCGGCGTCGGCAACATCTACGCCGACGAGGCGCTGTGGCGCACCCGGCTCCACTACGAACGGCCCACGGCCACCCTCACCCGGCCGCGCACCGCCGAACTCCTGGCGCACATCCGCGAGGTGATGACCGACGCGCTCGCGGCCGGCGGGACCAGCTTCGACAGCCTCTACGTGAACGTGAACGGGGAGTCGGGCTACTTCTCCCGCTCGCTGGACGCCTACGGACGCGAGGACGAGCCGTGCCGCCGCTGCGGCACACCGATCCGCCGCCGCCCGTGGATGAACCGCTCCAGCTACTTCTGCCCCCGCTGCCAGCGCCCGCCCCGGCCGCGCTGACCCGGGGCGGCCGGCGCCGACCGGCGGTCCGGGCCGGCCGGGCCGCGCCGGGGCTCCCGGGCGGGCGAGGCCGGCCGTGGTCCCGGGCCGGCGAGGCCGATCGACGGCCTGGTTCCCCGGTGCCGGCGCCCGGGGAACCGGCCGGCGCACCGGCCGGGCGGCGCGGTCGTCAGCCGGCGCGCAGACGCTTCTCCATGATCTGCTCCGGCCGCCCGTCCGGCGCCGCGGCGTCCGGCCGTCCGGCGGGCGCGAAGCCGTGGCGGCGGTAGAGCGCGAGCGCGTGCTCGTTCCCGTGCGCCACCGCCAGCCGCAGGACCTCCGCCCGCTCCCGCACCGCCCACTCCTCGACCTCGCGGATCAGCCGGTCGCCGACACCGCGCCCCCGGGCCCGCGCCCCGACCCACAGCGAGATCAGTTCGGCCACCCCGGCGCGGGGGCCGGGGACCCCGCTGACCATTCCGGCCGGCACGCCGTCGAGCAGGGCGAGGACGTTGCGGGAGCCGGGGATGGACAGCCGGGCGCGCCAGCGCTCCTCCCGGTCACCGTCCCCCTGCCACTGCGCGAGGGTGGCCCCGAAGGCGTACGGGGCTTCGGCGAGCGCGGCCAGCCTCAGCTCGCGCCACCGGCGCCAGTCGTCCGCCGTCAGCACGCGTATTCCGATCATGCCGGGAGGCTCTCGCGGCGCGGCGGTACACGGCAACCGTGATTCGGCCGGGCAACCGCGATACGGCCCGGCCGGTGCCCGCGGCGGCTGGGGAC
>NZ_JACYXC010000013.1 GCF_016031615.1 Streptomyces pactum | reverse complement strand
GATCGCCGACATGCGGCCCGGCCTGTCGGTGACGCTGGTGGCCCGCGGTGAGCTGGGCGCCTCGCTGTCCGCCGGAGCCCGCGGCCACCTGCGCCGGGCCTGCGACCGGCTGGGCGTCACCGTCCTGGAGCACACCGAGGTCGCGGCCGTCGAGGCGGGGCGGGTGCGGTGCGCCGACGGCACCGCCCTGGCCTCCGACGCGACCGTGTGGACGGCCGGGTTCGCGGTCGGCCCCATCGCCGCCGCCGGCGGGCTGGACGTCACCGAGGACGGTCGGATCCTCGTCGACCGCACCATGCGGTCGGCCTCGCACCCCGACGTCTACGCCGTCGGCGACAGCGTCCACGCCATCGGCGACAACGGCCGGCCGCTGCCGATGTCCTGCGCCTCGGCCGGCTACACCGGCCGGCAGGCCACGGAGGCGATCGTGGCACGGCTGACCGGCCGCGAGGTCCCGAACGCCAAGCTGGAGTACGTGGGCAACCACATCAGCCTGGGGCGGCGGGACGGGATCCTGCAGATGGTCGACGGGGAAGGGCGGGCGAAGCCCACGTACATGGGAGGACGGAAGGCCGCGCGGATCAAGGCGGGCATCGTCAGGATGTCGCTGTGGGGCACCGCGCACCCGACCTTCGGCGTACCCAAGCGCAAGCACCGCCTGGCCGCGCCACAGGCCGCGGCCGGGACGGCGGCCGCGTGACCCCCTAGGGTGCCCCGCGTGAACAGCATCGCGACCGATCGCTTCGACGCCGGCCGCTTCGAGGCCAGCCGGAACCGGCTGGCCTCGCTGGCGTACCGGCTGCTCGGCTCCGCCACCGACGCCGAGGACGCCGTGCAGGACGCGTTCCTGCACTGGCAGGCCGCCGACCGGCGGCGGATCAAGGTGCCCGAGGCATGGCTGACCAAGGTCGTCACCAACCTGTGCCTCGACCGGCTCCGCTCGGCACAGGCCCGCCGGGAACGCGCCGCCGGTGACTGGCTGCCCGAACCGCTCCTCGACGGCGACCCGATGCTCGGCCCGGCCGACACCTTCGAGCAGCGTGAATCGGTGTCCCTGGCCATGCTGACGCTCATGGAACGCCTCTCTCCCGTCGAGCGGGCCGTCTACGTGCTGCGCGAGGCGTTCTCCTACAGCCACGCCGAGATCGCCGGGATCCTCGGCATCACCGAGTCCGCGAGCCAGCAGCACCTGCACCGGGCCCGGCGCCGCGTCACCACCGCCCGCCGCGGCGGCGGCGAGACCGACCCGGCGTCCGCCCGCAGGATCGTGGAGGAATTCCTCGCCGCCGCCACCTCCGGCCGCACCGAGCAGCTGGTGGCACTGCTCACCGACGACGCGATCGCCATCTCCGACGGAGCCGGCGGCCTGGCCGAGAAGCTGCTGCGGTTCGACACCCCGCAGCGCATCGCCGCCGTCGTGCGGGCCGGCCTCAAGCCCACGCCCGCGAAACGGCGACTGGCCGGCGGCACGCCCGCCATCCACTACGCGGTCGTCAACGGGGCCCCCGCGATGCTCTTCGTCGTCGGTGACCAGGTCATGGGCTCCGCGACGTTCGACGTCGTCGACGGCCGGATCGCCACCGTGCGGGGCATCGCCGCCCCCGCCCGCCTCGCCCGCCTCGCCGAAGCCTGGCGACACCACGCGCCGGAGGCGCCGCTCATCGACCGGTGGTGACCCGGCGCGGCCGCCGGCGGGCGCGGCGACCGCGTCGAGGAGAGCCGTGCTCCCGGCCCGCGCCGCCCCGGCCACGGACCGGCCGGCTCCCACGCGCGCCTTTCCCGGGCCGGCCGCGTGGTGCCGGCTCCGCCCGCGTCCGTTTTCGGGGGGCGGGCCGCGCCCGCGGCCGCTCGGAGGTGGCCGGAGGCTCCGGCCGGCACCTGCCTGGCGGCGCGCTTCACCCGCGCCCGGCTCGACCCCGACCTGGCCAGGGCCGACGTCCCCGCACTCGCCGTACCGACCGGAATCGGGTTCACCGTCGCGCCGCCCATCGGCGAACCGGCCCTTCCCGCCGACGCCGAGGCCGTCGAGGCCGCCGTCCTGACCGGCTCACTCATCGCCGCCGTCTGCGCCGGGGTGCTGCCCGGGCGCCGCAACGGGATCCACCGG
>NZ_JACYXC010000012.1 GCF_016031615.1 Streptomyces pactum | reverse complement strand
AAGCTTTCGCCTTTCTGCCCACCCCGCCGCGGGAGCGCGGCTTCCGCATCCACGAGATGGGCCGTCCGTCCCCCCGGGGCAGACGGTTCGCCTTCGCCGCCGCGGGCGCGGTGTCGCTGGCGGCGTTCGCGCTCAGCGGGACGCTGCCGCTGGACGAGACCGCCCCGCCGCGCAACCGGGCGGACGGCGCCGGCGCCGCGGTCACCCCGCCGTCGGCCCACCAGACGGCCGCCGCGGCCTCCTGGCACCTGGGCGTGCACCGCATGGACGCCGCACTGCGGACACCGGTCGGCGGCAGCGCGATGCCCGCCGTCGGTGGCCCGGTGGCGGCGCAGGTGCCCCCGGCCCTGAAGCCGCCGGCACCGCTGCCGGCGTTCCGGGCCTCCGCGCTGCCGGTGAGCACCATGCTGCCGCCGGTCGTGCAGTCGGCGCTCTCGCTCGGCTCCCCGCTTCTGCCCGCCGCGGCCACGGCGAAACCGGAGCGGACCGCCACCGCCACCCCGCGCCCCACGAAGGGCGGCCCGCCGCTCGTGGTGACCGCCACCGGCCCGAAGTAGCCGAGCCGCATCCGGAGCCCCGCCGGGGACCGGCCCCGGCGGTTTCTTCGTGCCGTGCCTCCGGTGGGCACGCCGTACCGGCGGCCGGGCCCGGCAGGGTGCGACGCCGCAACGGCCGACCGCGGGGACGGGCTCACCCGGCCCTGGAGCGACGGTCGGCCCGCCGGGGAAGGCCTGCCGGCCGTCGGCGGCCGGCCGGTGCGTGGTGGCGGGGTCGCCGCGGGAACGGCAGGCGGGCGCGCGCCCGCCGGTCGGTGCCCGTCGTTGCCGAAGCGGCGTCCGGCCGGGCCGCTCGGTGACGGCCACCATGTGACGGCCGCTGGGCGACGGTGCTGGGTGACGGCGGGCCGGTGTCGTCCTCTGCCGGCGGGCGCGCCGTCGCCCCGGCGGGGCGGGTGGTCCGTCCCGCAGGAGCCGCCGTAACCGGCCCGGTGCCGTGCCGGGCACGGGCTCCGGCGGGACACCGGGTACGGGCAGCGCGCGCTCCGGGGCGCCTGGTGCCGTGGCCCGGCGGGGTCGTCGCGTGGGCGTTCCGGACCGGCGGCCGGCAGACCGGTGCACCGCGCGTGGCCGGCCGTCCGGCGTACCGTCCGGGACGGTCCCGGTAGGCTCACGGGCCGACACCCGCCCGGTGCGCCTCGGCGCGCGGCCGCCCCGGTGGGCCGATGGTCGGCTGCGCCCGGTGGGCGCGTGGCCGGATGCCGGACCGGCGGGTGGCGCACGGGCGCACCGGCCGACGCCGGGCGGGCCCGGTGCCCGGCCGGGCACCGGACCGGCGGGCGGCACATCCGGCTCCGGCCGGGCGACCGCCGCCCGTTCGCCCGGGGGACACCTGCGTGATCCCCGGCGGACCTGGTTGAATCGCAAGCACGCGGCACGGAGCCGAGGCGGGACGGTGTCCCGGAGCTCCGCGGTCCGCGCCGTGTCCTGACGCGGGAACTCTGGGGAGATCATGGACGAGGGGAAGGCCCCCGGGCCCAAGCCGAAGTGGTGGAGCCGCCCGGCGGCACCCACCGTGCGGCGGCCGCGGAGCGACGAGCCGGCCACCGGCCCCGCCGCGGCCCGCCCGGATGCTCCCGCCGGCGGCAAAGGGTCCGCCGCGCGGCCGACCACATCCGCCGGCGAACGGACATCCGCGAGCGGATCGGTCTCCGAGCCGGCGGCCCTCGCGAACGGGCCGGCGGAGCCCGGGACCGGGTCGTCGACGACGGCGACCGCTCCGGCGCCCGCCGACGCGCCGCCGGAGCGGTACGGGGAGCGGACGGGGGCGACCGCCGGACCCGGCGGGCCGGTCAGCCCCGGAAGCGCTCCGGCCGGCCTGCCCGCCGACCGGGACGGCGCGGAGGTGCCCGCACCGCAGGACCCGGCCGGTACCCCGGAGACCTCTTCCCCCGCGGACGCCGCGACGCCGGGAGACGCCGCGACGCCGGGTGGCACCGCGCCGGACGCCCCGGCCCCGACCCCGGTTGCCGTGGAGCCGGATGCCGTCGTGGCGGGTTCCCCGACGCAGGACACCCCGCCGCGGGACGCCGTGACGCAGGACGCCGTGGAGCCGGACGCCGTCGGCCGGGGCGCGGCCGCCCAGGGCGCCCCGGCCCAGGGACGCTCGGCGCCGGACGCCCCGGCGCCTGATGAGGGCGCGGGCGTCGCCGCCCCGGAGGCTTCCGCCGGCAGCTCGGGAACCACCCGCGCCGGCACGGGCCAGGACTCGGAAC
>NZ_JACYXC010000011.1 GCF_016031615.1 Streptomyces pactum | reverse complement strand
GCGCGGAGTCAGGTCGTAAGGGGGCCCGGTCCCGGCCGGGCCCCGTCCCGCCCCCGGCGGACCCGACATGACCCGAGCAGACCCGAGAGGTACGGCACATGACCCGGCACCAAGCGCTCGCCCGACGGATGTGGCACCACCTGGAGGGACTGCACGCCTGCCTGTACTTCGCCCCGCAGGCCTTCGAGGAGGCCGCCGCGCTGGGCTACGACAACTCCAGCCGCTGGCCCAGCTACTTCGCCTGGCGCGCCGCCCCGCTGGGCGCGGCCGGGCCCGAGCTGGTCACCGCCACGTTCCACAGCTTCAGCCCGCGGACCGTGGCCGAGCACGTGCCCGGCGTCTGGTCGGTCGCCACGCCCGAGGAGGTGCTGGCCGCCCGGCTTCGCGCGGTGGACCGGACCTACCGCGCGCTGGCCCCGGAGGTGATCGGCGGCCGGGAGATCGCCGAGGCGGCGGCGCTGGCCACCGAGGCCGCCGGGTACGCCGACGCCGCGGGCCGTCCGCTCGCCGCCGCCAACCGCGACCTGCCCTGGTCCGACGAGCCGCACCTGGCGCTCTGGCAGGCGCTCACGGTGCTGCGCGAGCACCGCGGCGACGGCCACCTCGCCGCCGTGCTCGCCGCCGGGCTGGACCCGTGCGAGTCCCTGGTGTCCTTCGCCGCGGTGGACGCCGCGCCGGAGGAGAACTTCGCGGCCCGCGGCTGGAGCCCGGAGCAGTGGGCGGCGGCCCGCGAACGGCTGGCGGAGCGCGGCTGGGTGGACGGGGCCGGCAAGGCCACCGAGCGCGGCCGGCAGGGCCGCGACGACATCGAGCGCCGCACCGACCTGCTCGCCGCGGGACCCTGGCGGGCGCTGGGCGAGGAGCGCGCCGAGCGGCTCGCCGCGCTGACCCTCCCGCTGCTGGCGGCGGTCTTCGGGTCCGGGATGCTGCCCGCCCGGAGCACGCTGGGGATCGGCACCGTCCAGGTCACGTACGACTGACCGGCCGGCCGTGCCCGGAACCCCTTGACCTCATCTTTGGTTGAGGTCCCAGGATCGTGGTGACCGCCCGGCCGCCGGGCGGACACCACGATCTTCTGGGGAGACCTCCATGTCCACGTCCGACTCCGCCCCGCAGCCGTCGACCGTGTCCACCACCGCGCATCCCGACCCGGCCCGGCCCGGGGTCGGCGCCCCGATGTTCAGCACCTGGCGGGTGGGGACGCCCGAGCGGCAGCGGACCGTCGCCGACGCCATCGCGGCCACCTGGGAGAAGCGACCCTGGCCGGCCCCGGACCTGCTGTCGTACGGCATCTACGCGGCCGCCGACGGCGACACCCTGATGCACTACTCGCAGTGGACGAGCGAGGAGGCGTACTTCGCCTTCTTCCACAACCACCGGCAGGAGCGGAACGACGAGATCGACGCCGCCGTCCCCGGGATCGAGCGGGTCGGGCTGTCCCGCTACCGGCTGTACCGCAGCCATGTGCCGGACCCCGTACGGCGGGCCGCCACGGAGCCCGGGCTGATCGTCACCGTGGACATCCACTTCGACGCCGCGACGGCCGGCCGCCGCACCGAGTGGATCGACACCGTCATCGGCGCGCTGGACGAGGGCGCCGAGGAGCACCGGGAACTGCTGGGTGCCCACTTCCACCTGCTGGAGAACGGGGCGAAGCACCTGGGTTCGGCCGCCGACCGGGTGCTCAACTACGCCGAGTGGACCAGCGAGGAGGCGTACGAGACGGCCCAGGGCGCCGACCGGCCGGGCTGGCACCGGGTGCGGGACTTCCCCGGCCACCGGCAGGTGACCGGCACCCGCTACCGCCTGCTGCGCCACCTGACCCCGCGCGGGTGAGCGGCCCGGTCCGGCCGCCCGGCCCGGCGGGCGGCCGGGCCGGAGAACGGGCGGCCGGGCGGAGAAAGGGTGGCCTGGCTGCCGGGCGGCCGGCCGACCGGGCCGAAGGACGGGAGGCCTGGCTGCCGGCCGGGTGACCGGTCCCGGCGGGCGGCCGGACGACCTCTCCCGGCGGATGGCCGGGTGGCGGCTCGTCAGACGGTCAGCACGACCTTGCCGAACAGGTCGCCGCCGGCCATCTTCTCGAACCCCTCGCGCGCCCGGTCCAGCGGCAGCACCGAGTCGATGACCGGCCGCACCCCGTGCGCCGCGCAGAAGCTCAGCAGGTCCGCCAGCTCCTCCTTGGTGCCCATGGTGGAGCCGACCACCTTCAGCTCCAGGAAGAAGATGCGGTTCAGCTCGGTGGCCTTGGGGTCGGGGCCGGAGGTGGCACCGGAGATGACCAGCGTGCCGCCGGGCCGCAAGGACTTCACCGAGTGGGACC
>NZ_JACYXC010000010.1 GCF_016031615.1 Streptomyces pactum | reverse complement strand
GATCCGTCCGGATGCGGCAGCCCGCCCGGCGGGCACACGGGCCCGGTCCACGGGCCCGGGGGCCGGGCGGTCCGGCTCGCGGTCGCCGTCGGTCGTAACGGCGCTTCCGCCGGCCGTGACGGGAACCTGGCCGACGAGAACAGGACCGTGCCCGGCAGGGCCCCTGCTCCACCCGGCGAAGAGCTGCCCCCACCCGGCGAGGCCAGGCACCGGCCCGGCGGACCACCGCCTCGGCCGATCGGGCCGCCGTCCTCTCCGGCCACGACCCCGGAGCCGCCGGGCGGACTGCCGCTCCCTGCGGCCGGCACTCCGGCCGCATCGGCCCGGCTGCCCGGTGCCACACCCGGACCACATGACCCCTCGGACGGGCCGCCGGTCCCGGAGACCGGTACTCCGGACCGGCCGTGCTCCGCGCCGCCGGGGACGCCCGCCGGGCCGTCCACCCCACCCCCGGCGGCACCGGACCACTCCGCCCCCGGGCAGCTACGGCACGCCCGGCCGGTCACCGAGCGGCTGCCCCTGCCGCCGCCCCGGCCCGGTTCGGCACGCCAGGCGCTGGGCCGCTACGGCGAACGGCTGGCCGCCCGTACCCTGACCGAAGCCGGCATGACCGTCCTGGCCCGGAACTGGCGGTGCCGCGCCGGAGAGATCGACATCCTCGCCCGTGACGGGGACACGCTGGTGGTCTGCGAGGTCAAGACCCGCCGGGCCAGCCCCTTCGAACACCCGCTCGCCGCCGTCACCACACGCAAGACCCAGCGGTTGCGCGGCCTCGCCGAACGCTGGCTGGCCTGCCAGGAGACCCCGCCGCCCGGCGGGGTGCGCATCGACGTGGTCGCGGTGGTGCTGCCGGCCCGTGGCGCGCCGCTGGTGGAGCACGTACGGGGGGTGGCGTGATGGCCTTCGCCCGCACCTGCTCGGTGGCCCTGGTCGGCGTGGAGGGCGTGGTGGTCGAGGTCCAGGCCGACCTGGAGCCGGGCGTCGCCGCCTTCACCCTCGTCGGCCTGCCCGACAAGAGCCTGGTCGAGAGCCGCGACCGGGTCCGCGCGGCAGTCGTCAACTCCGGCGCCGAGTGGCCGCAGCGGAAGCTCACCGTAGGGCTCAGCCCGGCCTCGGTCCCCAAGGGCGGCAGCGGATTCGACCTCGCCGTGGCCTGCGCGGTCCTCGGCGCCGCAGAGCTCATCGACCCCCGTGAGCTCGCCCACCTGATGATGATCGGCGAACTGGGGCTGGACGGCCGGGTCCGCCCGGTCCGAGGCGTGCTGCCCGCCGTCCTGGCCGCCGCCGAGGCCGGCTACCGGCAGGTCGTCGTCCCCGAGCAGACGGCCGCCGAGGCGGCACTGGTCCCCGGGGTCTCCGTCCTCGGCGTACGGAGCCTCAGGCAGCTCATCGCGGTGCTTACCGACGGCCCGGTACCCGAGGAGGAGCCCGTGGAGGACGGCGCGCCGGACGCCATGCTCGCCGGACTCCTGGTGCCGGGAGCGGGCACGGGCACGCTGGCCGGTTCCGGCCCACCCGCCCGGAAACCCGACATGGCCGAGGTCGCCGGACAGCGCGCCGCACGGATGGCGCTGGAGGTCGCCGCGGCCGGGGCCCACCATCTGCTCTTCATGGGGCCGCCGGGCGCGGGCAAGACGATGCTCGCCGAACGGCTGCCCGGGCTGCTGCCGCCCCTGACCCCCAAGGAAGCGCTGGAGGTCACCGCGGTCCACTCGGTCGCCGGGGTGCTGCCGCCGGGCAAACCGCTCATCGACACCCCGCCGTACTGCGCCCCGCACCACTCGGCGACCATGGCCGCGCTGGTCGGCGGCGGTAACGGCCAGCCCCGCCCCGGCGCGGTCTCCCTCGCCCACCGCGGGGTGCTCTTCCTCGACGAAGCCCCCGAATTCAGCGTGCGGGCCCTGGACGCGCTGCGCCAGCCGCTGGAGTCCGGCCAGGTGCTGATCGCCCGGGCCGCCGGCATGATGCGGATGCCCGCCCGCTTCCTGCTGCTGCTCGCCGCCAACCCCTGCCCCTGCGGCCGGCACAACCGACTGGGTGGGGGATGCGAATGCACCCCCACGGCCATCCGCCGCTACCAGAGCCGGCTGTCGGGCCCCCTGCTGGACCGTATCGACCTGCGGGTCCACGTCTCCCCGGTGTCCCGCGCCGAGCTCATCGCCCCGCGCGGCGCGGCGGAGAGCAGCGAGACCATCGCGGCCCGGGTGCGCGAGGCCAGGGAGCGCGCCCGGGGCAGACTCGCCGGCACACCCTGGACGGTCAACAGCGAGGTGCCCGGACACGAGCTGCGCACCCGCTGGTACCCCGAGCCCGGGGCGCTCCGCGAGGCCGAGAAGGACATGGAGTGCGGACTGCTCACCGCACGGGGCCTGGACCGGGTGCTGCGGGTCGCCTGGACCATCGCCGACCTGGCCGGCCACGACCGGCCCACCGCCGACGACGTGGCCCAGGCCCTCCACCTGCGGACCGGGGTCGCCCGGAGGCTCT
>NZ_JACYXC010000009.1 GCF_016031615.1 Streptomyces pactum | reverse complement strand
TGCGAAGGAAGATCAGCGCGGCAGCGGTGGGCATCGGCATCGCCGCCGCCTCCATCCTCGCCACCGGTGGGTCCGCCACCGGCCACGGTTACACCGAGTCGCCCATCAGCCGCCAGAAGCTGTGTGCCAACGGCACCGTGCAGAACTGCGGACAGATCCAGTGGGAGCCGCAGAGCGTCGAGGGCCCCAAGGGCTTCCCGAACGGCGGCCCGGCCGACGGCGCCATCTGCTCCGGCGGCAACGGCCAGTTCGCCCAGCTCGACGACCCGCGCGGCGGCAAGTGGCCGACCACCAAGCTGACCTCGGGCGCCGACCACACCTTCAACTGGCGGTTCACCGCGGCCCACGCCACCACCGACTGGCGCTACTACGTGACCAAGGACGGGTACGACCCGAGCCAGAAGGTCACCCGGGCCAACCTGGAACTCACCCCGTTCCTGACCGTCCCCTACAACGGCAAGCGCCCGCCGTTCACCTTCTCGCACACCGGCAAGCTGCCCAGCGGGAAGAGCGGCCACCACGTGATCGTCGCGGTGTGGACGATCGCGGACACCGGCAACGCCTTCTACGCCTGCTCGGACGTCCAGTTCTGACGGCCGGCCGGGACCGGGCCCGGTCGGTGGCGGCCGGCCGGGCGCGGTCCCGTACCGCGGCGGCCGGCCGGGCTCCGGCGCGGCCCCGCGCCGGGGGAGCGGCATCCGGGCGGCCCCGTCCGCCCCGCTACTCCTTCGGCGCGCGCAGCGCGATCCGGGCCAGCGCCACCGCCACCACCAGCGCGATCCCGGCGAGCAGCGCCAGGTCGGGCACCGCGTCACCGATCCGGCGCACCCGGCGCTCCAGCGCCAGCGCCTGACCGGCGTCGAGCGGCCCGGGCAGCGCGGCGGTGCCGTTGTACCGCAGGAACAGCACCCCGATGGCGATGAAGAACAGCCCCGACACCAGCGAGGTGGTGTGCAGCCGCAGCCGCCCCGCGCGCAGCTCCCGCCCGCGCAGCCAGCGCCGCCGGCCCAGGTCCCAGCGGTCCCAGCACAGCGCCAGCACGAACAGCGGCAGCGCCATCCCCAGCGCGTACACCGCCAGCATCGACGCCCCGTACACCGGGCTGCCGCTGACCGCGGTCACGGTCAGCACCGCGCCGAGGATCGGCCCGGCGCAGAAGCCCGCCAGCCCGTAGACCGAGCCCAGCAGATAGGTGGCCGCCGCGGAGGCCGCCGCCCGCGGGGTGATCCGGCCCGCGGTGCGCCCGGCCCGCCGCGAGGCGAAGCCCATCCCCAGGATCTGGGCGGCACCCAGCGCCACCACCGTCCAGCCGCCGATGGCGACCAGCAGGTCCCGGTGACCGTTGAAGAGCCGGCTGGCCGCGGTGGACGCGGCCCCCAGCGGCACCAGTGTGGTGGCGAGCCCCAGGTAGAAGATCCCGGTCCGGGCGAGCAGCCGGCCGGGCGAGGAGAGCGAGTACGCGAAGAAGGCGGGCAGCAGCAGCGCGCTGCACGGGCTGAGCAGGGCGAGCGCCCCGCCGAGGAACGCCGCCAGATAACCGATGTCGGCCACGCCGGTCACCGGCCGCCCGGCTCGTCACCGCCGGTGCCGCCGTCCGGCCGCCGCGCACCGTCCGCGCCGTCGGCGCCCTCCGTGCCGTCCGCGCCACCGTGCCGGGCCGCGGCGGCCGCGTCGTCGATCACCTCGGCGAAGACCGAGACGGGCTGGGCGCCCGCCACCGGACGGCCGTTGACCAGGAATGACGGGGTGGACTGCACACCCAGCCGGTACCCCTGCTCGCGGTCCCGCTCCAGGGCCGCCCCGGCCGCCTCGCCGTTCAGGTCCCGGCGGAAGCGGTCCAGGTCGGGCACCCCGCCGCGCCGGGCCAGCTCGACCAGCCGGTCCTCGGCCAGCGCGTCACCCTTGCGCGGGTGGGCGAACAGCTCGTCGTGGAACTCCCAGAACCGGCCCTGCCGGCCGGCCGCCCAGGAGGCCCGGGCGGCGCGCTCGGAGTCCGCGCCGAAGATGGGGAAGTTGCGGAACTCGATGCGTAGCAGGCCGCGCTCGACGTACCGCTCGACCAGCTCGGGCCGGGTCGTCCGGGCGAACTCCCCGCAGTAGGAGCACTGGTAGTCGGCGTACTCGACCAGGACCACCGGGGCGTCCGCCCGGCCCACGGCCATCGGGTCGCCCTCGGTCCGCCGGGCGCTGCGCCCGGTCAGCTCGTCGTACCGGCGCTGCTCGGCGCTCACCTCCGGGCGGTCCCCGGCCGGGCCGTGGTCGCGGACGCCGCCGCCGTCGTCGCCGAGGGCGAGCACGGTGAGGAAGACGGCGACGACGAAGGCGATGACGGCGCCGGTCGCCGCCAGTCGGCGGGTGGTGCTGGGTGCGGGCATGGGGGAGGACTCCGGATTCCGGTCGGGCAGAGCTGGGCGGACCGGGCCGGCCGGCCGGGACCCGCGTCGGCCGCCCGAACCGGGCGGCGGCACGCGGGACCCGGGGCGCGGCGGCCCGGGGGCATGGATGCCATGGTGGTACGGGGCGCACCGGCCGGGTGCGGCGGTACCGGTGCAGGGCGCGACAGGGCAGGGCACGGTGCGCGTCGGCACGGTACGGCCCGGCCCGGCCCGGCAGGGTGCGCGCCTACCCGGTGCCGACGGTGTGCGGCGCCCGCCCGTGCCGGTGCGCGGCGCGGTTCCGCCGGTGCGCGGGGGCAGGGCGTCGGTACGCCGCCGCCGCGGTCGCGGCGGTACGCGGTGCAGGTCACGCCCGCATCCGTATCCGCACCCGCGGCTGCGCGGGGGCAGGCGGTCGCGGCGGTGGGCGCCGGTACGCGGCGGTCGGCGGGCGGCCCGCCGTGACGGGACGCCTAGATGCGCAGGACCGGGAGGAGTTGGGCACCGCCGGCCGGCACCGGGGGCGGTGCCCGGGGCGGCAGGGCGCGCGGGGTCCAGCCGTCCGGGGCGGCGAGCCGGGTGCCACCGGGGTGCGGCAGCGGGTCGGTGTGCCACCCGGGGGCGGGG
>NZ_JACYXC010000008.1 GCF_016031615.1 Streptomyces pactum | reverse complement strand
TACCGCGCCCGGGCACCCGTACCGTGCGCGCGGTCCCCGCACCACCACGTCCGCAGCCCCCGCACCACCGCATCCGGGGGCCACGTCCGGGCCCGCCGGTGGGCGTCAGAGCGCCTGCGGGAAGTCGAAGAGCCGGTCCGGGTCGTAGCGCTTCTTCACCCGGGCGAGCCGGCCGGCGGCCTCCCCGTAGTAGGCGGTGCGCCAGTCGGTGAGCCGGGCGTCGGTGTAGTTCTGGTACGCCCGGCCCGAGGCGTACCGGCGCATCGCGGAGTGGGCGCCGTCCAGCCACGCGGTCTGCACGCTGCCGGAGCCGCCGGCCGGCCAGGAGGCGGTGTACTGGGCGAGGAAGCGGGAGCGGCGGTGGACGAACGCGGTGGCGGTGGGGGAGACCCGGTTCACCGCACCGCCGAGCGCGGTGAGCGCGATGGCGACCGCACCGCCGCCGCCGGCCCGCCGGCCGTAGCGCTCGGCCTGGTCCAGCAGCGCCCGGATGCCGGCGGTGCCGAGCGGGCGGTCGAAGAAGTCCGAGCGGGCCGCGTAGGTCTCGCGGCGCAGGATGCCGGCGGCGTCGCGGCCGGGGGTGCCGCCGGGCAGGTGGCACTGGCCGGTGGAGCCGGTGGAGCAGCCCGCGTACATCCGCATCGCCTCCAGGTAGCCGCGGCGGCGCAGGCTCACTCGGGACGCCGGGCCGGGCCCGCCGGCGCGGTCGGCGAGGTTGTCCACGGCGTTCTGCAGGTCCCCGTAGGTGCCCAGCGAGAAGCAGCTGACCGAGACGGTGGGGGTGCGGCCGGGGGCGGCGGACAGGTGGAGCGCGGACCAGATTTCGTCGGGCCGGCTGGGCCCCCAGTCCTGCCAGGAGCGCAGCAGCGCGGCCGCCTTCGGCCAGGGCCAGGTCATGTAGGCGGTGACCCCGGGGGCGGCGCGGTGGGTGCGGAACCGCAATTCGGTGACGACCCCGAAGTTCCCGTTGCCGGCCCCGCGCAGCGCCCAGAACAGGTCGGTCTCCCGGGTCGCGGAGACGTCGAGGGCCTTGCCGTCCGCGGTGACGATCCGGGCCCCGGTGAGGCTGTCGCAGGTGAGTCCGTAGGCGCGGGAGACGACCCCGTGCCCGCCGCCGAGGGTGAGACCGGAGATCCCGACGGTGGGGCAGGAGCCGGCCGGGATCGTGACGCCGCGGGCGCCGAGCGCGGTGTAGACGTCGATGAGCTTGGCGCCCGCCCCGATGGTGGCCGTGCCGGAGCCGGTGCGGACCGCCGACAGCGCGGAGACATCGATGATCAGGCGCCCGTTGCCGCTGGACCAGCCGGCGTAGCTGTGCCCGCCGTTGCGGATGGCCACCGGGACGCCGTGGCGCCGGGCGAAGGCGAGGCACTCGGCTATGTCGGAGGTGTTGCCGATGTAGGCGACGGCGGCCGGGCGGAGGCTGTCGAACCGGGTGTTGTACAGCTGGCGGGCGGTGGCGTAGTCGCGGTCCCCCGGACGTATCAGGTCGCCCTGCAGTCCCCGGCCGAGGGCGGCCCAGTCGGTGCCGCGCGGCGCGGCCGGCCGCGCGCCGGGCGCGGCGGACCCGGTGCGTATCGCCGAGCCGGTGGTGGTCACGGTGGAGTGCGGGGCGGTCCGGCCCGGGGCGGCACCGTCTGTCCCGTTGTCGCAGCCGGTCGCCCACGCGGCGGCGCCGGCCGCGATCCCGGTCCCGGTTGCCAGCAGGGTGCGCCTGTCCATGGCGACCTCCGTTCGTCTCGGCTCTGCTTCCCCCATCAGGCAGAGGGCGAACGGGGGTTCACGGTTCCTCCGCGGAGTGTCCGGAATGGTGCGCATGCCCGAGAGCGTCCGCGCGGGCCAGGGAGCGCGCCCGCCGGGCCGGGCCGTACCACCCGCAGGTGCAGCGGGCTGTGGCGAAGGAACCCTTCTCCACCGTCGTGGTCCGGTGGCGGGGGTCGTCCTGGGGCTCCCCCGGGCGGGGGCCGCCCGGGTTGCCGGGGCCGAGCACAGGACCACGCTACCGGGCCCGTGACGGCCCTCGGGGCCCGGTCGTTGAAAAAGGTAAGTCTCACGCGGCAGCGGCGTGAGCCCGAGCGAGGCCAGGGGGTACGGGGGAATGGTGAGCCGGTGGCGCGGGAGCCCGCGCCCGGTACCGGTGGACGGCCGGCGGCGGGCCGGCGGACTGTCCGCGGTGCTGGCGGGCGGCCTGGCGGCGGGACTGCTGCTGACGGGCTGCACGCCGGAGACGGTGGTGGTGGACGGGCGCGGCTCCGGCGGGGACGGCGGCCCCCGGGTGCGGGGCGCGGCGGACGCCCTGGTGCGGGCGGGGAGTTCACGGGTCCGTACGACGGTGGAGACGGTGACCGGCGGCACCCGGGTGGCGATCCGCGGCCGGGGCGGCTACGACTTCGACCGGCGCCGCGGCCGGCTGCGGCTGGTGCTGCCCCGGGACGCCTCGGGCACGGCGGAGCACCGGCCGATCACCGAACTGCTGGCCGCCGGTGCGGTCTTCATGCGCAACCGGGGCGCGGGGGTGCCGGACGAC
Source organism: Streptomyces pactum (assembly GCF_016031615.1). GTDB lineage: Bacteria > Actinomycetota > Actinomycetes > Streptomycetales > Streptomycetaceae > Streptomyces > Streptomyces pactus. The sequence continues at coordinate 596 of NZ_JACYXC010000008.1, read as the reverse complement.
AAGTGGGTGCGGGTGGTGAGCGCGGGTGCCGTGGACGGCAACCTGGTGACCGGAGGTGCCACGGACCCGCTGACCGCGGCCGAGCTGCTGCGGGCGGCGCGGGGCGTCCGGCTGGTGGGCCGGGAGCGGCTGGACGGGACCGCGGTGCGGCACTACCAGGGCGTCACCGACATCGGCCGGGCGGCCCGGGCGGCCTCGCCCGCGGCCCGGGAGGTGCTGGGGGCGGCGGCCCGCGGCTTCACCGAGCACGTGGTGGCCTTCGACGCGTACCTGGACGAGCGGGGACGGCTGCGCAAGGTCCGGCACCGCTTCACCATGGCCGAGCGGTGGACCGGCTCGGGCGTGCGCCAGCAGGTCGTCTCCACCACCGAGCTGTACGACTTCGGGGCCCGGGTCACGGTCCGGCTGCCCGACCCCGAGGACATCTTCACCGGTACGGTCGGTGCGCCGCGCGGGTGAGCGGGCGGGTACGGGTGGCGGCGGGGGAGCCGGGACGGACCGGCCGGGGACGGCGCCGGCCCGTCCGGGCGGCCGGTGGGCACGGTGGTCGCGGGCAGCCGCGGCGACGGGGCCGGTGACCGGGCCGGTCGCGGTGC
>NZ_JACYXC010000007.1 GCF_016031615.1 Streptomyces pactum | reverse complement strand
CGGCACAGCCGTCCGGGTCGGGGGCGTGATCCGTGGCCGGGGTGTCCGGGGCGTGGACCGGGTCCGTGGCCCGGGCGGCGGGTGGCGGTGCCGGCCGGGGGAAGGCCGCCGCCGGGCGCCCCGCCGGTGCCGGGGTCCGCCCGGCCGGGTCACGCCGGTTCCGTGGCGACGGGCAGCTCGGACAGACGCCACTCCAGCATGCCGTCGCTGAGACGGATCGCCCGGCGCCCGAGGTCGGTCAGCAGCCGCACCGCGTCGGAGGCCAGGGCGCAGTACTCGCCGCGGCAGTACACCACGATCTCGGCGGTCTCCGGCAGTTCGCCGATCCGGTCGGCCAGTTCGTCGACCGGGAGGGAGAGCGCGCCGGGGATGTGCCCGGCCCGGTACTCCTCCACCGGCCGCACGTCGAGCACCACGACGTCCCCCGCTTCGGCCCGGGCCCGCAGTTCCGCACCGGACAGCGCCACCCCGCCGGGCCCGCCCAGGTGGGCGTCCCGGGCCGCGGACACGGCGGCCCGGTGGCGGTCGGCGACCTTGCGCAGCAGCGCGAACAGCTGGGCGACGTCGTCACCGGCGAGCCGGTAGTGGATGCGTACGCCCTCGCGGCGGGTGGCGACGAAACCGGCCTGCTTGAGGGTCTGCAGGTGCGCCGACGCGGTGGTCAGGTTCAGCCCGGCCGCCTTCGCCAGCGCATCGACGGTGCGCTCGCCCTGGGCCAGCAGATCCAGCAGCTCAAGGCGCTTTCCGCTGGCCAGCGCCTTGCCGCTGGCCGCGATCGCGTCGTACAACCGCGTCTTCGTCACGCTCTCCGCGCTCTCCGGCACCGCATCCTCCAATGATCCATGGAATATCGTACAGAGGTCCGGAGGAGCGGACCGCGGTTCCCTGCTCCTGTGGACGCCGGCGCCGTCGGCGGTCCCGCCCGCCGCGCGCCCGCGCCGGGTCCGGCGCCGGTCCGACCGTCCTGGGCGCAGGTCCGCCGCCACCGGTGCACCCCGCGCCGCGCCCGAGGGGCGCGCCCCCCGGGGACGGAACCGTCGCGTCCCTGTCACCGGCCGGTCACAGGTCCGGGCGACACGCGGACGGTGTGCGGCCGTGGGCGGGCCGGAGCGCAGAATCGGCTGTCATCGGGCCGGGACCGGCCGGCCGCGACAGACCGACCACGGGGGAACACCATGAAGACTTCCGCACGCCCACCGCACCGCGGTCGCGGGCACCGTCGGACCTGCGTCGCGGGGGCGGCGCTGATCGCCGCGCTGCTGGGGGCCACGGCGTGTGAGTCGGACGGGGACGACGGCGCGAACGGCTCCGCGACCACGGACCGGCCGAGTGCGTCGACTCCGGCCGAGCCGGGCGCGTCGAGCTCGGCCGAGCCGGACGCGAAGACCCCGGCGGCGACCGGCGGGCCCGGCCCGGCCACGTCCCGCGGGACCGGTTCCACCGAACCCGGCGGCTCCTCAGGCGCCACCCGGACCGGCGGGGACCGTGGCGGTACGGCCGCCGCGAAGGCGTGCGCCCCGGACGCCCTGGCGGTCTCCGCCACCAAGGAGCCCGCGGACAGCAAGGAGGCCCGGCACCTCCTGCTGACCGTCCAGAATGCCGGCGACACGGCGTGCGAGCTCTACCACTACCCCCGGGTGCGGCTCGGCGCCGACGCCCGGACCACCGTCCCCGTGATCCCGGACAGCGACCCCGACCCGGGCGTGCCCGTCACCATCGCGCCGGGGGAGGAGGCCTACGCCGCCCTGCTCGTCAGCGGCGGTGCCCGCGACGAGTACGAGGCGACCTCCCTCACGCTGAGCCTCCAGGGGCCCGAGCCCGGCAGCGGCGCGGGCGGGCCGATCGACGTCCCCATGCCGGTCCAGACGCTGTACGCGGACGACGGGCAGCTGGTCACCCACTGGACGACCGCCTCCGGTCTCGCGCTGGACTTCATCATGTCGCGGTGACCTCCCCGGCCGGGCGGGACGCCGCCTCCCGCCCGGCCGGCCGCCCGCGGCGGATGCCGGGCCGGCCCCCGGGTGTGCCGGGATGACGGGTCGGCGCCGGAGTGTGCGGCCGGCCCCCGCGGCGGAAACCCACGATGTGCGCCGGTGCGCGGAAATGAGCTACCATCAGATTGTCAGGCCGCAGGGAACGACGGCGGCGGACATGCGTCGGAGGTGTAACAGCAGCACAACCCCCTTCCAGGGGGTAGGACCACGTGCGATTCGTGGCCGGCGCTCCGGATGAGGCCCCCGCCCAGTGGCGGGGGCCTCTCTCGTGTTCCGGCGGTGGCCGGGACCTCTCGCGCGCCGCCACCGCGCTGTTCCGCGCCGCGCCAACAGCCCGCTAACGCGCGCTTGCTGACCGTGCGGCGGGCGGGCCCCGGGCCGCGACAGAGATCGGTTAGCCGCCTGTTAGCACGGTCGGCGACAGTGACGGAGGTCCGATCGGACCGACCACCGATACACGACCAGGGGGAGAAGGAACCATGTCGAAGACCGACGACAGCACCCGCACCCGCACCAGCCGCGTCCGGCGGCGCGCCACGCTCGCCGCCGCCACCGTGGTGGCCGCCACCGCGCTGGCCGCCGCCCCGGCCTCGGCCCTCGGCCAGGGCACCGCCCGGGCCGCGGCGCCGGCCGCCTGCACCACGGCGGAGACCGCCGTCACCGTGCAGAAGCTGAACCGGCCGGTCAACCACCTGTTGATCACCGCGCGCAACACCTCGAAGAAGACGTGCACCGCGCACGGATACCCGTACCTGCGGTTCGGGGAGGCCCAGTCGCCCGCCGCGCCGTGGGCGAACACCAAGCCGGCGAAGCCGGTGGTGCTGGCGCCGGGGCAGTCGGCGTACGCGAGCGTCATGACCTCGTCCGCGATCGACGACGGCACCGAGGGCTACCGGACCTCCAAGCTCGGGGTGCTCTTCGCCAACGCCCAGGGGAACGGCAGCGTGGGGCGCGCGGTGGTGCTGACGCTGCCGGGCGGTCAGACCTACGTCAACGAGCCGCGGGTGACGTACTGGCAGGCCACCGTGGACGACGCGGTCAACTACGGCTGACCTGCACCGGGCGACGGACACCGGTGACCGCGGGCGTCCGCCGGCCGGGGGACCGGCCCGGCGGGCGCCCGCCCCGGCCACGGGGGGAGCGA
>NZ_JACYXC010000006.1 GCF_016031615.1 Streptomyces pactum | reverse complement strand
AGGCCTCCGTCGCGGGGCCCGTTTCCTCCCGTGCCCGGGCCCCTTACCGCGGGCCGCGTTCCTCCCGCCCGGACCGCGTACCTTTCCACCCGGCCCCCGTCGCACGGCACGGCCCGAGCCTCCGTGGCGCGGGCCGCCGCCGCGCCGCCCGGTTCCGGTCCCGGGCCGCTCGCCCGCGGACGGCGGCCCGGGGTGCTCGGGCGATGCCGGACAATGGGACGTATGCCTTCCGTACTGCCCGATGGTGAGCCCGTGCCCGACGACGGGGCGCTGCCCCGCCACGCGCTGGACGGCGCCGCCGGGCGGCCGCTCGGCTTCTACCTGCACGTCCCGTACTGCGCGACCCGCTGCGGCTACTGCGACTTCAACACCTACACCGCCGGTGAGCTGCGCGGTTCGGGTGGCGTCCTGGCCTCGCGGGAGAACTACGCCGACATCCTCGCCGAGGAGGTCCGGCTGGCCCGGAAGGTGCTCGGCGACGACCCCCGCCCGGTGGAGACCGTCTTCGTCGGGGGCGGTACCCCCACCCTGCTGCCGGCCGCCGACCTCGGCCGGATGCTCGCCGTGATCAGGGATGAGTTCGGGCTCGCGGACGGCGCGGAGGTCACCACCGAGGCCAACCCGGAGTCGGTGGACCCCCGGTACCTCGACGAACTGCGGGCGAGCGGGTTCAACCGGATCTCCTTCGGCATGCAGAGCGCCCGGCAGCACGTGCTGCGGGTGCTGGACCGCAGCCACACGCCGGGCCGGCCGGAGGCGTGTGTGGCCGAGGCCCGTGCCGCCGGCTTCGAGCACGTCAACCTCGACCTGATCTACGGCACGCCGGGCGAGAGCGACGAGGACTGGCGCGCCTCGCTGCGGGCGGCGCTCGGCGCCGGGCCCGACCACATCTCGGCGTACGCCCTGATCGTCGAGGAGGGCACCCAGCTGGCCCGGCGCATCCGCCGCGGCGAGGTGCCGATGACCGACGACGACGTGCACGCCGACCGGTATCTGATCGCCGAGGAGATGCTGTCGGCCGCCGGGTTCGCCTGGTACGAGGTCTCCAACTGGGCGACTTCCGAGCGGGGCCGCTGCCACCACAACGAGCTGTACTGGCGGGGCGCGGACTGGTGGGGCGCGGGCCCCGGTGCGCACAGCCACATCGGCGGCGTGCGCTGGTGGAACGTGAAGCACCCCGGCGCGTACGCCCAGGCGCTGAGCGAAGGCCGTTCGCCCGGCGCCGGCCGCGAGGTGCTCACCGCGGAGGACCGCCGGGTGGAGCGCATCCTGCTGGAACTGCGCCTCGCCGACGGCTGCCCGCGCGACCTGCTCACCCCGGTGGGTGACCGGGCCGCGGCGCGCGCGGTGCGGGACGGACTGCTGGACCCCGGGGCGTACGAGACCGGGCGCGCGGTGCTGACGCTGCGCGGGCGGCTGCTGGCGGACGCGGTGGTGCGCGACCTGGTGGACTGACGCCAGGCTGATGCCACCTCCGGGGCCGGCCGTTACGTGCCACCTCACGCGCCCCGGACACCGCCTGCCACGGCTGCCGGCTCGCCCGGGCCCGCCTCGGTCTCCTGCCCTGCCCTGCCCTGCCCCGGCCGGGCCGGGCCGGGCCGGGCACGGCGCCGTGCGCGGCGCGGCTGCCGGCCGGTCCCGCCGAGGCCGGCGGCCCCCGCCGCTCGGTGCCGCCCGGTTCCAGGTGACGGCGGGCCCCGGCCGGGTCACCGGCCCCGAGGGCCCGCCGGTCGGTGCACGGCTTCCGTCAGGTGCGGGTCAGGGCACCGTCACGTGGTCGATGAGCCGTTCCACCGCCCCCAGCAGCTCCGGCTCCAGGTCGCGGTAGGTACGGACCGCGCCCAGGATGCGCTGCCAGGCGGCGCCGGTGTTCTCCGGCCAGCCGAGCGCCCGGCAGACGCCGGTCTTCCAGTCCTGGCCGCGGGGCACGGACGGCCAGCCGGCGATCCCCAGCGACGACGGCTTCACCGCCTGCCAGATGTCGATGAACGGGTGGCCGACGATCAGCACGTTCTCGTCGGTGACCTCGGCCGCGATGCGGGACTCCTTGGAGCCGGGCACCAGGTGGTCCACCAGGACGCCCAGCCGCGCGTCCGGCGTGGGGGAGAAGGAGCGGACGATCTCCGGGAGGTCGTCCACGCCCTCCAGGTACTCCACCACCACGCCCTCGATCCGCAGGTCGTCGCCCCAGACCCGCTCCACCAGCTCGGCGTCGTGCCGGCCCTCCACGTAGATGCGCCCGGCGCGCGCCACCCGGGCCCGTGCGCCGGGTACGGCGAGCGAGCCGGAGGCGGTCAGCCGGGGCCGGGCCGGCGCGGCGGCGGCCGGGCGGACCAGGGTGACCACCGTGCCCTCCAGCAGGAAGCCGCGCGGCTCCATCGGGAACACCCGCTGCTTGCCGAACCGGTCTTCCAGGGTGACGGTGGGCCCCTGGGCCGTCTTCTCGCAGCGGATCACGGCGCCGCAGAAGCCGGTGGTGATCTCCTCGACCACCAGATCGGTCTCCGCCGGGACCTCGGGCACCGCGGTCCGCCGCTTCCACGGCGGGGTCAGGTCGGGGTCGTACTGTTGGCTGCGCACCGGCCGACGATACGAAAAAACGGCGGATCGCGGTGGCGGGTGGGGATCACGACACGCCGGGACCGGCCGCGGGCGGAGCGGCCTCGCCGGCGGGTCCGCCGCCCTCCCGAGGGCCCCCGGACGGTCCGGCCAGTTCGTCGCGCTGGGCCCGGACGAAGGCGGCGTCCACCACCGCGCCGTGCCCGGGCACGTACCGGGCCTCCTCGCCGCCGAGCGCCAGCAGCCGGTCCATCGCCGCGGGCCAGCGGGCCGGCACCGCGTCCGGCCCGGCCTGCGGTTCGCCGGACTCCTCCACCAGGTCCCCGCAGAACACCACCGGCACCGGCCCGGGCACCAGCACCGCCAGATCGTGCCCGGTGTGGCCGGGGCCCACGTTGGCGATCACCACCCGCCGGCCGCCGCCGAGGTCCACGGTGAGTTCGCCGGAGACCAGGTGGTGCGGGGTCACCAGCAGCTCGGCCGCCTCGGCGGCGGTGGCCGCCGGCACGCCGTGGCGTTCGGCGTCCCCGCGCAGCTCGTCCCGGCCACGGCTGAGCACCCCGTCCATGCCGACGGCCGCGTACACCTCGCAGCCGGTGAAACCGGCGGCACCCATGACGTGGTCGAAGTGCGGGTGGGTGAGCACCACATGGGTGGGCCGCCGGCCGAACAGTCCGGTGATCTCGCGGTACAGCGCGGCGCCGTCGGCCGGGGTGGCGCCGGCGTCCACCACCAGGACCCCGTGGTCGCCGGCGACCACGCCCACCGTCTCGTCCCAGCCGGGCATCCGCCGCCGCGCCACCCCGGGGGCGAGATGTTCCCAGCCGTCCGGTGCCACGGCTTCGGCGCCGCTCTTCTTCACAGTGCTGTCCATGGGCCGACGCTAGCGCCCGGGGCCCGGCAGCGCGGGAGCGGCGGTACGCCCGCCGGGGGCCCCAGGCGCCGGCCGGAAGCGGAACGCCCCGCCGGCCGGAACCGGAGGGCTCCGCCGCGGGAAAGCGGAGGGCACGCGGTCCGGCGAAACCGGG
>NZ_JACYXC010000005.1 GCF_016031615.1 Streptomyces pactum | reverse complement strand
CCGGGCCTGAAGGGCCGGGCCGGCATCGAGCACGCGGCTGAGCGGGGCACGACGGCGGCCGGGCCGCGGCCGTGCGGGAACGGGCCGCCGGACCGGGGCCCGGCAAGGACCGTGCGGCCCGGTGGCAGGCCGGCACGGGACCGATCCGAGCCCGGCGGCGGGCCGGTACGGGGGGTTGCGAACCCGGCAGTGGTGGGCTCGCACGCGGCGTCCGGGCCCGGCGGCGGGACGGTGCGCGGCCGTTTCCGAGCCCGCGGCGGCGGACCGGTACGGGGTTCTGCGAGCCCGGCGGTGCGGAGGATAACGGGTCTCCGGGCCCCGCGGCGAGGGTTCGGTACCGGAGCCGGCGACCGCCCGCCCGCTCACCCGCCCAGCGGCTTGACCAGCAGTTCGAACTCCAGGTCCGGCCGACGCGGGATACCGAAACGCTCGTCGCCGTAGGGGAACGGCGCCATCCGCCCGGTCCGGGCGTAGCCGCGGCGTTCGTACCAGGCGATCAGCTCCTCGCGCACCGCGATCACCGTCATGTGCATCTCCCGGGCGCCCCACTCGGCCGCCACGAGGCGCTCCGCCTCGGCCAGGACGGCCTTGCCCACGCCCGCCCCCTGGAGTCCGGGCCGCACCGCGAACATCCCAAAGTACGCCACCGGCTCCCCCACGTCCCCTCTCCGACGCTCCAGCTGGCAGCAGGCGATCAGCTCGCCGTCCCGCTCGGCCACCACCATCCGGCCGTCCTCGGCGTTCACCACCGCGGACACGCCCTCGGGGTCGGTGCGCTGCCCGCCCAGCAGGTCCGCCTCGGTCGTCCACCCCGCCCGGCTGGCGTCCCCCCGGTACGCGGACTCGACGAGCGCGACCAGGGCCGGCACATCGGCGTCGGTCGCGGTACGGAAGCTCAGTCCGGCGGCGGGCCGGGGACTCCTGGCGGTCTCCATGCGGACGGGTCCTTCCTCGGTACGGCAGGGGTTCGTGCGGCGTGACGGCGGCCGCGCCACGGGCCGCGGCCGTCCCGCCGCGCGATGGCGGTACCCGCCGGGTCCGGCGCGCCGCCCCGCCGTCGGGGACGGCAGGGCGAACCTTAACGCCCCCGGCGCTAGGGTTCGCCGCATGGTCCACGTACTGAGCAGCCGGGTGCTGCTGCGCCCCACCGATCCGGAGCGGTCCCGCGCCTTCTACGGCGAGACGCTCGGTCTCGCGGTCCACCGGGAGTTCGGCACCGGCCCCGACCGCGGCACCGTCTACTTCCTCGGGGGCGGCTTCCTGGAGGTCGCCGGCCGGTCCGACACCCCGCCCGCGCCCGGCCTCCAGCTGTGGCTGCAGGTCGCCGACGTCCGGGCGGCGCACCGCGAACTGGTTGCGCGGGGCGCCCGGGTGGTCCGGGAACCCCTGCAGGAGCCGTGGGGGCTGGTCGAGATGTGGGTCGAGGACCCGGACGGGGTCCGGCTGTGCGTGGTGGAGGTGCCGGAGGGGCATCCGCTGCGATACCGGCCCGGCATCTGAGCCCACCGGCCGGGGACGCCGCCGGAACCGGCCCGGCGCCCCCGCCCGCCGCACGGCTCCCCGCCCTGTACGGGGTCGCCCCCACGAGCCCGCCTGTACGGGTCACCCCCGTGGCGCCCGGGGGGCCGTGCGGGAGTCGCCGTGCCGGGACCGCCGCGCGGGCACCGTACGCCGGGGCCGAAGGGCCGCCCATCGACGGCCCGCCCCGGTCCGGGCGGTGCCGTGCGCCGGTCGGGTACCGGCGGGCGGGGTCACGACCCGGCCCGGTGCCGGAACGGCCCGGCCGGGCCCGTCCCGGGGTGACCGGCGGTGCGTACCGGGGGCGTCCCGGAACCCGCTCAGTCCACGGCCGGCGGGGGCTCCGCGCCGAAGACCCAGGGTGCCAGCACCACCATCCAGCCGTCCGGGTCGGCGAAGACCACCGCCCCCCGCTCGGGCCAGTACGGGTTGGCCGCCGGTACCGGGTGGTGGCCGCGTGCGGCGAGGGTGCGCACCGCCTCGGCGACGGCCTCGGGCCCGCGCAGGTAGAGCACCAGCTGGTTCTCCGGGTGGGGCTCGGGGATGCGCGGCGGGTCGCCGTGCTGCGTGATCTCCATGTGCACCGGCGTCCCGGGCAGCCCGAACAGCATCCCGTCGTATCCGGCGTGGCCGCGCCACTGGCCGATGACCGGCAGGCCGAGGATGTCGCGGTAGAAGACGAGGACTTCGTCGTAGCGGGCGGTCGGCCGGGCGAAGCGCACCGCGCCGACATCGAGATGGGCGGGCCAGGAGGTCGTCATACGGCGATGCTGGCAGCCCGTTCGGCCGCCCGGCATCGGCCGCCGGAACGGCTCCGGCCTCCGGCCCGGGGCCTACGTCCAGCGGTCCCCCGGCCCCGCCGCGCCGACGTCCCCCCGGGTACTTGCGTCCCGTCACGGCGACATACGGCCCCGGCCCGTAGCGCCGACGTACTCCCGGTCCCGTTGCACCGACGTACCGCCCAGGTCCCCCGGCCCGCCGCGCCGACGTACCCGCCGCCGCCCCGGGGCATGCTCCCTGCGGCGCCCCTTGCCGTTCCGGCCGGTCCGGGGCGCCCGAAGGGGGTGCGGCGGCGTGCACGGTCCACCACTCGTCGGCTGGCTGCTGCTGGTGCTGGGTGCCGCCGGCGGGGCGTACTGCACCGCGCGCGCCCGCGCCGCGCCGCCGGGCCCGCGCCGGGCCTTCCGCGCCGAGGCGGCGCTGGGCTGGGGCATGGCGGTGATGGCCGTCCCGGCGGTGACGGCACCGGACAGCGCCCTGTGGGCACGGCTGACGGCGGTGGCGGCCGGTGCGGCGGCCCTGCCGGCGCTGTCGGTGCGGCGGAGGGCGGGCACCGGCGGGTGGGGCGGGCACCACACCGTCGAGGCGGTCGCCATGATCTACATGTCGGTGGCCGCGGTCCTCCCGGCGCCGGGCGACGGCGCCGGGCACACGGGCCACGGCACCGGTCCCACCGGCCCCTCCCTCGTCCTCACCGCCGTCCTCCTCGGGTACTTCGCCGGGTACGCGGTGCGGGCCGGACTGCGGCTGGTGCCGGTGGCCGCGGCCGGACCGGCGCCGGGCGCGGTGGCGCTGACCGAACGCCCCGAACTCGCCGCGGCCTGCCGGCTGGCGATGAGCGTCGCCATGTGCGGGATGCTGCTGACCATGTGAGCGCCCCGGCCACCCGCCCGCCACCGTTCCGTGGCCGCGGCCGCTCTCCCGCCACCGCCCCACGGCCGAGGCCGGCCGCGCGTGGGCGGGCATCCCGGCCGCCCCGGGCCGGCGTGGACGGGATGGATACCGTGGCGTGCGTCACTTCCCGGCATCTCCATACCCGGGCGCGGCGCCACGCTCATAGGCTGGCGGCATGATGGTCCCGCTCGCGCTGCTGGTCCTTGGTGCTCTGGCCGCGGCACTGGCGCCGCGCCTGCTGGCCCGCTCCGACTGGCTCGACCGCGAACCCGTCCTCGCACTGTGGTTGTGGCAGTGCGTGGTGGTGGGTGTGCTGATGTGCTGCGGACTGGCCATGGCGCTGAGCGCCGCCGCGGCGTCCGAAGCGGTCCGGGGCAATGTCTTCGCCCCCGCCCCGGCCGGTGTGGTGGAGTCCTACGCGCTCACCGCCTACGACCGCTGGGCCGGTCCGGTGGCGATCGCCCTCGCCTGCGGCGCGGGCTGGACCGCGGTGATGCTGGGCCGAGAGATCATGCGGGCCCGGGCCCGGCGCCGGCAGCGGCGCGCCGAACTCCTGGTCCGCGCCCCGCTGCTGCCGGGCGAGGAGCCCCGGGCCGACCGGCTGGTGGTCCTGGAGGGCGACCGGCCCGGCGCCTGGTGGCTGCCCGGGGCGACACCCCGGCTGGTCATCACCACCGCCGCGCTGCGCCGCCTCAGGGGCCGTCAGCTGGACGCGGTGCTCGCCCACGAGCAGGGGCACGCCCGGGCCCGGCACGACTGGCTGCTGCACTGCGCCTCCGCGCTGGCCACCGGCTTCCCGCAGGTACCGGTCTTCGCGGCGTTCCGCGACCAGGTGCACCGGCTGGTGGAACTGGCCGCGGACGACGCGGCGTCGCGCCGTTTCGGACGGCTGACCACCGCCCTGGCGCTGGTCGAACTCAACGAGGACCGCGGCGTGTTCGGCCCCTGCCCGGCGCAATTCGCCGAGGTCCCGCGGCGGGTGGACCGGCTGCTCGCCCCCGCCGCCCGGCTGCCGGTGTGGCGGCGGCGCCGGCTGACCGCCGCGGCGGCGCTCGTCCCGGTGGTTCCGGTCCTGATCGCGCTGGTGCCGGCGCTCCGCGTGCTCGGCTGAACCGGCACGGCGGCCCGGCGCGACCCGGCCGGCCCTCCCCCGCGGGACGCCCGGCCCCGCGACGCGGCGGGCCCGAACAGCTCTGCACCACCAC
>NZ_JACYXC010000004.1 GCF_016031615.1 Streptomyces pactum | reverse complement strand
GCGGATCCGGGGCCCGGGGTCGAGTCCGGTTCCGGGTACGCGGCGGCGCCGGACCCCAGGTTTCCGCCCCCCGCGGGACCCGGCACCACCCACCTCTCCGGCCGGCCCCGCTGAGCGGCTGAGCGGTACGGGCGCCCCCACGACGCCCCAGGGCCGGGGCGGGGGCGGCTCCGTCGGAGGATCCGGGCCGTGACCCGTACGGCGCCCCTTACGGGAGCCGTACCGGGGGTCGCCCCCTACGGGAGGGGCGTACCGGATCCGTTGCGGGGATGCCGCGCGGAGGGCCCCGGCCGTCCCTGACAGAGGCCCTGAGGGATCCCCTGCGGGGTCCCCGTACAGGAGACGGGCGCGGGGGTGGTCCGGCGGCGGCCGGGCGCCGCCCGGCGCCCTACGGAAACCGGTCAGCCGGTCCGCGCCGGCCGACCGCGAGATCCGGACACCGCGCCGGGTCGTCCCCATCGTGTAGGCGTGTACGGCAGCCGGTCGGGCGGGGCCCGGGCTACCCCGCCGGGCAGGACGGCACCCCACCGGGCGCGGCGGCACCCCACGGCCGGGGCGACACCCCACCGGGCGGGGCGGACCTCACCAAGTGGGGCGACATCCTCCTCGGGCGCGGCCGGCCGACCGGTGGCCGGGGCCGGCCCGCGGAGGGGCGGTCAGGCCGTGCCCGGGTCCGGCTCGGCGACCAGTCCGGCCTCGTGGGCCACGATCGCCGCCTGCACCCGGTTGCCCACCCCCAACCGGTCGAGCACCGCGCTGACATAGCCCTTGACCGTGCCCTCGACCAGGTGCAGCCGCCGCCCGATCTCGGCGTTCGACAGTCCGGCGCCCACCAGGGCGAGCACCTCGCGTTCGCGCGGGGTGAGGGCATCGGTCCGGGCGCGTGCCGCCGCACCCCGGGCGAGCCGCTCCCCGCCGAGCCGGGTGATGACGTACCGGGCCACCGCGGGTGACAGGAACGCTCCGCCGCCCGCGACCGCCCGTACCCCCGCGAGCAGTTCGTACGGGTCACCCGACTTGAGCAGGAAGCCGGTCGCGCCGCCGCCCAGCGCCCGGGCGACATAGGCGTCCTCGGAGAAGGTGGTGAGCATCGCCACCGCGGTCTCCGGCGCCACCCGCGCCAGCTCCTCGCAGGCGGCCAGCCCGTCCAGTCCCGGCATCCGGATGTCCAGCAGCGCGACGTCCGGCCGGTGCGCCCGTGCGGCCTCCACCGCCGCCCGCCCGTCGGCCGCCTCCGCCACCACCTCGATGCCCGGGTCGGCGGCGAGGATGGCCCGCACCCCGGCCCGCACCAACGCCTCGTCATCGGCGAGCAGCACCCGGATCGCGCCCCGGGAGCCCCCGTCGCCCCGGGCCCCGGCGACGTCACCGTCCGGGGCCGGGTGCCCGCCCGGGACGGGCACCGCGTCCGCCCGGGCCCCCGGCGCCGGTACCGGTCCCGGCGCCGGCCCGGCCCCCGGTGCCGGCCCGGTCCTCGGTGCCGGCCCGGTCTTCGGTGCCGTCTCCGGGCCGGTCCCCGCCGTCATGTGCACTTCCGCTCCTGTCGTCGTTCCGTCCATCGTGCCTGCCGGGCCTGCCCGGTCCACCGCCACCCGTGTCTCCGCTCCCGCTCCGCCGCCCGTCACGGCGTCCCCGCCCGGGCCCGTCCGGCACCCCTGCCCGCGCCCGTCACGGCGTCCCCGTCCGGGCCCGGTCCGCCCTCGGCGGCGCGCCCGCCCCGGGCACCAGGTCCTTGGCGACCAGCCTCCCGTCCCGGAAGCAGAGCCGGACGTGGTCCACGCTGACGAAGAGCTCGTCGTCGGCGCGGTAGTAGCGGCAGCGTGCCCCGGGCGGCGCGGCGGGGGCACGGTCGCGCGGCGGGTCGGGGGCGACCCGGTCCGGCAGCACCCGCTCCACCTCCGCGTAGGGCTGACCGATCCGGAGGGCCGCGTAGTCGCGGGGTTCGAGTACGGAGTGGGTGCGGGTGTAGGCGTACCAGCCCACCGCCGCCGCGACCACCACGGCGGCCAGGCCGCCGGCCACGGCGACCGACCGCACCAGCCGGCGCCGGGTGGCCCGGCGCACCCGGGCGAACTCCCGCACCGCACCGGCCCCCGGCTCCGGGCCGCCGTCGGCGGCACGGGGGTGCCCGGGTGCTCCGCCGGCCGGTTCCCCGCCGGCCCCGGCCCATCCGGCGGCGGTCTCCTCCCACGCCCGGGGCCAGGCATGCGGCGCGCCTCCGGGGTCCGCGGGCCCGGCGGCGTCCACCGGCCCGTGCGGCAGCCGCGCCACCACCTCGAACCCGCCGTCCCGGGGCCCCGCGAAGAAGTCCCCGCCCACCAGGGCCACCCGTTCCCGCAGGCCCAGCAGCCCGGTGCCCGGGCGGGCACCCGCCGGGCCGGCCGCCCCGGCGGGCCCGCCGGCCGCCACGTCACGCGAGGCCCTGGAACCGGCCCCGTCCGGTCCGGCGGGGCCGCCGGGGGCGCCGGCGGTCACGACCCGTACCACCGTCTCGGCCCGGCCGGAGCCGCCGGGCCCGGGGGCGGTCCGTTCCTCGACGGTCACGGTCACCTCGGCACCGGGCGCGTGCTTGGCGGCGTTGGTGAGGGACTCCTGGACGACCCGGTGGGCGGCGCGCTCCGCCATCGGCGCGAGCCCGGCCGTGCCGGCGTCGGGGCCAGCGCCGGCGGAGCCCGAGCCCGTGCCGGCGCCCGAGCCCGTGCCGGCAGGGCCGGCATGTCCCGCGGGACGGGTGGTGCCGGCGGTGCCGTGGACGGTGGTGGTACGTGGCGTGCCGGAGCCACGGGCCGTACCGGGAGCCGGTTCCGCTCCGGAAGCCGTGCCGCGAGCCGGTTCCGTCGCGGGGCCCGTGCCGGGAACCGGTTCCGTCGCGGCGGGCGGGCCGGCGGCGCGGTCCGGGGGCGTGCCGGGGGCACCGGTGGAGTGGTCGTCGTACGGGGCGGGTGGCGGCGCGGTACGCAGCAGCCGGACCGGGAGGCCGGAGTCGGCCGCCCGTTCCACCAGCGCCTCGATGCTCTCGCCGACCGGGGTCAGCGGGGCGGTGTCCGGCGCCGGCGCGGGACCCGTGCCGCCTTCCCGGACCGTCGGGCCGGCGGCCTCCCGGGCGGGTCCGGCGACCGGGGCGGCGGACGGTGCCGCGGTCGCGTCGCGCAGTACGCCGATGATCTCCCGCAGGCGTTCCGTCGCCTCCGCCGCCGCCACCCGCAGTTCCCGCGCGGCCGCCCGGTGTTCGGCACCCAGTCCCGGAGCGACCTGGAGCGCGCCCGCCCGCAGGGCGATGAGGCTGAGGTCGTGGCCGAGCGAGTCGTGCATGTCCTGGGCGATCCGGGCCCGTTCCCGCAGCCGTGCCCGGTCGGCGATGATCCACTGTTCCCGCTCCAGCTGGGCGGCGCGGCTCCAGCCGGCGGCCACCAGGGCGCGGTCCTGGCGGCGGTGGCGGCCGACGAGCCAGGGGAAGGCCGCGCCGAAGAGCAGCGTGGCGATGAGCACCAGCCAGGCGATCACCACGTCCACCGAGCCCAGTACGCCGACCGTCCCCACCGCCGCGATCGCGGTGAAGGCGAGCAGCGCCGACCGGGCGGTCGTCTCCCGGCGGCCCGCCAGGTAGCCGAGGACCGAGAGCGCCGGGAGGTAGGAGACCGTGAACAGGGCGGGGGCGGTGGCCAGGCTCAGCCCCGCGACGAGCAGCAGCGCCGGGGCCGGCCACCGCCGGGACAGTGCCACGGCGGCGGCGAGCAGCAGCAGCCCGCCCGCCGTCTGCCACCAGGACACCGGCACGCTCCGCGCCAGCCGGTCGCCGAGCAGCACCGGCCCGGCGAGCGCCAGCCACAGCAGCACGTCCCGGAGCGCCTCCGCGCGGGTCCACCGGACCGGGCGGAGGGCACCCTCACGGCGCGGCCGCCGGCCGAGGTGACGGCCGGAACCACCACGGTGGAGAAGGCCGGGGCGGCGGACCCGCCCGGCGGCGCCGGTGCCACCGGCCGTACCGGCGGCACCGGTACGGCGGCGGATGCGGCCGGGACGGGACCCGTTCGCCGTGCCCGCGGCCCCGCCGCGCTCCGGCACGTCCTCCGGCCCGCCCCGCGCGCCCGCTTCCTCCCGCGCGCCGGTCTCCTCCGGCGCGCCCGTCTCCTCCGGCAACCGCGCGCGCATCTCCTCCCGCGCCCGCGTGTCCTCCCGCACCCCCGGCTCCCGGGCCACCCGTGGGCGCCGGCGGTCGGGAAGCGGGAGGTGCACCGGTCCGAGTCGTCTCACCGGTCCGACGGTACAAGCGGCCGTCGTCCACCACCCCTGCCGAAAGTCAGGACCTGGCGGCCGGAGGCGACCGGGCCCCGGAGCCGGACACCCGGGCCCCGGACCCTGACCCTGACCCGGACCCCGGAGGCGGGCGCCCCGACCCCGAGGCGGACACCCCGACCCGACCCGAAGCCGGACACCCGGGCCCCGGACCCTGCTTCTGACCCGGAGCCGGACACCCCGACCTCGACCCTGAAGCCGGACCC
>NZ_JACYXC010000003.1 GCF_016031615.1 Streptomyces pactum | reverse complement strand
CCCGGGCGGGGTCTTACCGGGACCGGGGTCGGCCCCCTGCCATGACCGGGCGGGGCCCTGTGCCGGGGCCGGGCGTCGCCGTCCGGGTCACCCGCACCGGTCGTATCGCCCGGGCCTCCGGCCGGCCGGGCCCGCTGTCGGCGGGGGCGCGGCGGCCCCGGCGCGCGAGTCACCGGGTGGCGAGGTACCGGCCCAGCAGCCCGGCGTACGCCCATCTCGCCCCGCCGCCCCGCGGGGCGAGCCGGATCGTCCGGGCCCCGGCCCGGCCCGGAGGCCGGCGCACCGGCCCGGGCCCGGGCGAGCGCCTCGGCGTCCGGCGTCCACTCCTCCTCCAGCACCGTCAGCGCGACCGCGCCGCCGTGCTCCCAGGCCCGTACCGCCCGCGCCAGGTCGGTCCGCCCCCGGCCGCAGCCGGCCGTCAGCCGGCCGGCGACGGCGGCGGTGACCGGGGAATCCGGATCTGCCCGGGCGATCATCCGCACCGCGTCCTGCCAGCGGGTCGGCTCCGGCGGCACCGGGGCGGTCGCGTGGCCGGGGGCGAGCGCCTCCCGCAGCATCAGGTGGGCGCGCGCCGCGGCGTCGGCGGCGAGGAACTCCAGGGCCGCCGGGTCCAGCCCGGGCGCGGGACCGGCACCGTCCAGCGCGGGCGGCCGGCCCGGGGCCGGCACCGGGGGCGGCGGCTCGGGCAGCGGGGCCGCCGGCCCGGCCGCGGCGAACACCTCCGCCACCGGCACGCCCGGCACCGGCCGCCGCTCCGGGGACGCCCCGGCGGCGTCCGGCACGGCGTCGCCGGCGCGTCCGGCGGTACGGGCGGCGCTGCGGGCCTGGAGCTCGTCCAGCAGGGTCCGCTCGTCCCGGCCGCGTATCAGCAGCAGCAGGAACGGGTCCTGGTCCAGCACCCGCGCCACCTGGTAGCACAGTGCCGCGGTGTGCGGGCAGTGGTCCCAGGCGTCACAGCCGCACTCCGGCTCCAGGTCCCCGATGCCGGGCAGCAGGTCCACCCCGGCCGCCGCCGCGTCCTCCGCCAGTTCGGCCGGCATGTCCCGGTCGAGCAGTGCGGCGATGTGCCCGGCGCGGTCCGCCACCACCTCCAGCAGCCGGTCCCAGGCCGCCTCGTCCAGCTCCTGGAGGAGCACGTCCGAGCGGTAGGAGGTGCCGTCCGGGTCGCGCACCACCCCGGTGACGCGGCCCGGGCGCACCGTCATCGCGCCCACCGCGCCCTCCCGGGCGTACCGGCGCCCGCGCCGCAGCTGCCCGGCGTCGAGCGCGGTGTCCTCCAGCGCCCGCAGCCAGGCCCGCCCCCACCACGTGGTGGCGAAGGACCTACCGCCGGCCGGCGGCGGCGCGATGTGCACCGTGACGGCGGCTTCCCCGTCGTCCTCGCCCGGGTACGCGCCGCCGGGCTCGTCGTCGTGGTGTCCGTTCATCGCACACTCCCCGTCAGTTGCACGAGTTCGGCCAGTTCGGCGTCGGACAGTTCGGTGAGCGCGGCCTCGCCGGCGCCCAGCACCGCGTCCGCCAGCTCGCGTTTGCGCTCCAGCAGGGCCGCGATGCGGTCCTCCACGGTGCCCTCCGCGATCAGCCGGTGGACCTGCACCGGCCGGGTCTGGCCGATGCGGTACGCGCGGTCGGTGGCCTGGTCCTCCACGGCCGGGTTCCACCACCGGTCGTAGTGCACCACGTGCTCGGCGCGGGTGAGGTTCAGACCGGTCCCGGCGGCCTTCAGCGACAGCAGGAACACCGGCGCCTCGCCCTCCTGGAAGGAGCGCACCATCGCGTCCCGGCGCGCCACCGGGGTGCCGCCGTGCAGGAACAGCGTGGGCACCCCGCGGTCGGCCAGGTGCTGCCGCAGGATCTCCGCCATCCGGACGTACTGGGTGAACACCAGCGTGCCGGCGTCCTCGGCGAGGAGGGTGTCCAGCAGTTCGTCCAGCAGCTCCAGCTTCCCGGAGCGCCCGGTGATCCGCGGCCGGTCCTCCTTGAGGTACTGCGCCGGGTGGTTGCAGATCTGCTTGAGCGAGGTCAGGAGTTTGACGATGAGACCGCGCCGGGCCATCGCGTCGGCGCCGGAGATCTCCGCCAGGGACTCGCGCACCACCGCCTCGTAGAGCGTGGCCTGCTCGGCGGTGAGCGCGACCGCGCGGTCGGTCTCGGTCTTGGGGGGCAGCTCGGGGGCGATCCCCGGGTCCGACTTGCGGCGGCGGAGCAGGAAGGGCGCCACCAGGCTCGTCAGCCGCCGGGCCACCGCCGGGTCGCCGGCCCCGCCCTCGATGTGCTGGGCGTAGCGGCGGCGGAACGCCCCCAGCGTGCCCAGCAGTCCGGGCGTGGTCCAGTCGAGGATCGCCCACAGCTCGGTGAGGTTGTTCTCCACCGGGGTGCCGGAGAGCGCCACCCGGGCCTTGGCGCCGATGGTGCGCAGCTCCTTGGCGGTGGCCGAGAAGGGGTTCTTGACGTGCTGCGCCTCGTCGGCGACGAGCAGTCCCCACGGGCCGGCGCCGGCCAGCCGGGCGGCGTCCAGCCGCATGGTGCCGTACGTGGTGAGCACGAACGCGCCGTCGGCCAGGCCGGACAGGGACCGGCCCGGCCCGTGGTAGCGGCGCACCGGGGTGCCCGGGGCGAACCGTTCGATCTCGCGCTGCCAGTTGCCCAGCAGCGAGGCCGGGCAGACCACCAGGGTCGGGCCGGCCGCCTCCGGCAGGGTCTGCCGGTGCAGGTGCAGCGCGATGAGGGTGATGGTCTTGCCCAGACCCATGTCGTCGGCGAGGCAGCCGCCCAGCCCCAGCGAGGTCATCCGGTCCAGCCAGTCCAGACCGCGCAGCTGGTAGTCGCGGAGGGTGGCGGCGAGCGCGGCGGGCTGCGCCACCGGCCGCCGGTCGGTGTCCTCCGGCCGGGCGATGCGGTCCCGCAGCGCGGCGAGCCGGCCGGTCACCTCCACCTCCACCGGGCCGTCGGGGGTCTCCGCCCGTCCGGTGAGCGCCACGCCCAGCGCCTCCACCGGACTGATCCGGTGCTCGGTGCGGGAGCGGTCCCGGGCCCGGCGGACGGCCTCCGGGTCGATCACCACCCACTGGTCGCGTAGCCGGACGACGGGGCGGGCGGCCTCCGCCAGCCGGTCCAGGTCCGCCGCGGTCAGTCGCTGGTCGCCGAGGGCGAAGCGCCAGTCGAAGCGGAGCAGGGCGTCGGCGGAGAGCAGGGACGGCCCGGAACCGGGCCGGTCGGCGGGGCCGTCGCCGTCCGCGCCGACCACCGCCCGGGCGGTGAGCGGACGCGCCAGCGCCCGCGGCCAGTGCACCCGTACCCCCGCCGCCTCCAGCGCCGCGGTGGCCGGGCCCAGCAGCTCGGTGACCTCCTCGTCGGCGAGGTCCACGGCGTCGGGCACGGCGGCGGACAGCAGCGGTTCGAGCGCCGGCCAGGCACGGGCGGCCCGGCGCAGGGTCAGCAGCGCGTCCATCCGGGCCCGCGGGGAGAGGCGGAGCACGGGGTCGGCGCCGGTCCACACCGCGGCGGCGTCGGCCACCAGTGAGGGATCGGCGAGGCTGTGCACCTGGAGCACCGCGCGCAGCCCGGGAGCGGCCGCGGTGTCGTCGTCGGCGGGGCCGGCCGGGCCGGTGACCTCGATGCGCAGCGACAGCTTCACGCCCGCGTCGTGGCCGGCGGCGATCTCCGCGGCCCAGGAGCGGTGTTCGGGCATGCGCCGCGGCTCCGGGGCGGCGAAGGCCGGCCCGCCGGCGGCCAGTGCCGCGGCCGGGGTGCGGGGCAGCCCGTCGGCGACCGCGTCGAGGAAGGCGCGGACCAGCGGCTCGGCCTCGGGCAGCAGTACGGGATCCGTCCCGGGCAGCGGCACGGCGCGCGCCTCCGGCGGCATGGCGGCGGCGAGGGCGGTCACCCGCCGCCGGTCCTCGGGGGTGAGCGGGCCCGCCCGCCAGGCGTCGTGGTCGGTGGCGGTGAGGCCGGGCAGCAGCCGTCCGCGCGCGGTCAGTTGCAGGGCCAGGACCGCCACCGACCCCCAGTAGGCCGCGGCCGGGTGCGCGGCGGCGGCACGGGCCCGGGTGAGCACCGGCAGTGCCTCCCGCACCGGCAGCAGCAGGGCCGGCACCGTACGGTCGGCGGTGCCGGAGCCTTCACGGACGACGACGGTCAGGGACCCGGCCCGGCCGGCGGAGGCGGCCGGCGGGCCGTCGGGGTGCCAGAAGGCGACGGTGCCGGTGCGCGGCGGGTCGGCGGGCAGGAACACCGCGGAGCAGCGGACGAGGCCGGCGATCTCGGAGGGGGTTGCCGTGGAGGGCGGGGTCACAGCGATGACGCATTCCTCAAATTTGACTAGTGAAGCTCGGAGCGCCCGAGGGTACCTGACGGAACACCGGTGCGGACGGCCGGCGGGAGTGATCCGCGTCACCTGCCGCCGGTGCCCGCGGGAGGCTCACCGGCCGTGCCGCCGGCGACGGTCCGGCGGGCGCCGGGCGGGGTGGCCCCGGCGGCACCCCGCGGCCGGGGCCCGCCGGCGCCCCGGTCAGGTCCGGCCGGCCCGCCCGCCGGCCGCGCGGAACCCGCCGCGGCGACGCGCCCGTCCCGCGAGGGACACCCGCCGCGCGGCACGCCCGTCCCCGGGCGCGGCGGACCCGCCGGTCACGACCGGGCGAAGGCGTCCACCACGATGTCGGCGAGCAGCGCCCCCGCCGTGCCGTCCGGGTCGAGATCGGGGTCGTAGATGGTGACGTTGAACCCGACGCAGAGCGGGGAGGCCAGCAACGGGCGCAGCAGAGCGACGAGTTCGGCCGGCAGGAGCCCGTCGGCGTCGGGGCTGTCCACGGCGGGCATGACATCCGGGTCGAGCACGTCGGCGTCCAGGTGGACCCAGAAGCCGGACACCTCCGGGCTCGGGAAGGACCGCGCGGTGGCCCGGGCGAGCGCGTCCGCGCCCCGCTCGCGCAGGTCGCCGACGGTCACCACGGGGACCCCCAGGGCGGCGAGTTCCACACAGTCCTCGTCGTCCCGGAAGGCGTCACGGACCCCGAAGAACCGCACGTCCTCGTCGCGCAGATAGGGCTTGAGCCCTTCGAGGTCCGTCAGGTCGTCCTGCCCCCGCCCGGTGGCGAGCGCGACCTCCTCGCCGCCGGCCGCGCCGATCCGGGAGGAGTTGCCGGGGTGCCGGAAGTCCGGCGAGGCATCGACCGCGACGAGCCCGTACCGCCCCAGGCGGCGCAGCGCGAGCGAGGCGCCGAGCTGGATCGAGCAGTCACCACCGAGAACGACGGGGAAGTCCCCGCCGCGGACATGGTGTTCGATCCGGTCGGCGAGCGTGCGGGTGTAGGAGGCCAGCGCGGCGGCGTTGAAGACCCCGTCGCCCTCCTGCCAGCCCCCCAGGTCGTACCGCGGCGGCACCACCACACCGCCCTCCGCCGCGCCCAGCCGCCGCACGATCCGCT